>JABINZ010000101.1 GCA_018698135.1 Bacteroidota bacterium | reverse complement strand
TATCGATACGCATGAAAAGAGTTATTCGAAGAAAATGAGAAAATATGTCCTTACAGCCTTTCTGTTATTTCTATTATTCGGCCTACCTAAAATTAGTTTAGGACAAAAAAACATTTCAGCCCAGCCCGATAGTTTTTTCTTAGTTGCAAGAGATTTGGCCATACAGGGAGAGTACCAACAAGCCCGAAAAATATGCTTTAGCATTCTTGATAATTTTCCCGATTATCATGATGTCAGGGTATTAATCGGTCGATCATTTGCTTGGGAACAAAAATTTGATTCAGCCAGAATCCACCTAATGCAAGTAGTTCAAAACGACAATGATTTCATAGATGCCCATTTAGCTTTACTGGATGTAGAAATCTGGTCTAGAAACCTCCCTGCAGCATTGGAAAAAATAAATTTCATATTGCAAAATCATCCCGAAAATCTGGACTACCGATTAAAAAAAGCTCAAGTTCTCTTTAAAATGGGAGATGATGTAAAAGCAAAAACTCAGTTAAATTATATTTTAAGTAAAGACAAGCAGCATAAAGCTGCTAAAAACTTGCTCCTTCAACTTGAGCATAAGCAACATTATAATTTCTTATCATTAGATTACTCATTAGAAACTTTCCAAAAACCTTATGTTAAAAATTTGCATTTAGCTTCTCTGGAATACTCAATGGTTCTTAAAAAGACAACATTTATTGCTGGTTTTCATACTGGTTTTTCAAATATTAACAATTTATCAGGAAATCAAATTCAACTGCAGGCTTACCCTGTAATCAATAATAAGATGTATGCCTTCCTTAACTATAGTTATGGATTTAAGTCTATTTTCCCAAAAAACAGGGCAGCTTTTGAGCTCTATAGGGAATTAACTAATGCTTTTGAGGTATCAGGGGGTGTACGATATTTGCAATTTGGAGAAGATACTGCTAAAACCAACATTTATATTATTACTGGCTCCATTAGTAAATACCAAGGTAATTATTGGTTTTCGATTCGCCCCTATTTAAGCCCCAAAACATTTGGAATTTCACAAGCTGTGAGTCTGGAAATGAGAAGGTATTTCAAAGATTCTAAAAATTATCTTTTTACACTCGTTTCATATGGAAACACACCTGATGATCCGGCCAATAACATTAATAACCTTGAGAAATTTCAATTAACAGCCGCATCATTTAAAATTGGCTATCAGGATTATTTATCAAAACGCTTATTATTCCAAATAAAAGCAGGCTTAAGTGTGCAGGAATATCAAGCTTCAAAAACACACTACCCTGTTGATTTGTTTGCTAAATTGTATTACCTGTTTTGATGGTTTTAAACGAGACAGGTAACTTTTAGTGATCCAGAAGTATATACTAACAGATGGTATCAGAATCAGGTAGAAAAATGAAAAGAATTAAGATATGGCAAAGCTATGCTCTTGCTTTGTTATTGGTTGCTATTTTCACCAATCTTGGACTTGCCCAGAACAATCCTATTGAAGATTTTTCATTCAAGGTTCAGATATCCTCATCTTTCAATAAGCAGGAATCAATAATCGATTTACAAGAAAAATTCGGACTAACTGAAGAAGTAATTGAACTGTTGGATAAAAATTCCTATAAATATGCAATTGGAAATTTCAGTACTTATAGTCAGGCAGCAGCTCATCGTGACAAGTTTATTGCAAACACAGGTAATAAAAAAGCATTTATTATAGCCGTTAAAAGTGGCAAAATTCTCACGAATTGGACTAGAAATGATGTTGGGATAATAAAACCTCCTGATACTGATATCGCTAATTATATAGTAGAAGCACAGGTATCCGAAGACACAGTAGAGACTATGCCTAATAAGCAAAGCGATAGTTTTGACATTGAATCCTTGAATGATCAGAAAATATTAAAAAAGAATTCGTCAAACTATGGCCCTTTTCCAATCAATATTGTTCAGCGAATAAGTGATTTTATCGAAATCAATTTCACATCCAGTAAGATTATTTTATTGGCTGTAATTTGCATTTTATTATTCTTGTTTTCTTTTACGATCCTTATTATTCTGCTTTTTATAAGAAACATTATCAAAAACCGACAAGAAAAACAAATTAAGCATTACAGAGAATATTATCAAAATATACTGACGCAATATCTATTTAGCGATAAACCGGAAGAATCAATTCCTCATGAATTTCATGGACGAAAAAACAGTCTTGAAAAAGAAGCGCTTATCACTGAAATGTTGCTTTTACATAAAACACTTTCTGGAGAAATAAAGAAAATAATTCAAACATTATATCTCGAATTAGCACTCCATTCTTATTCTATGAAAAAATTAGAGAGCAAGAAATGGCATGTAAAAGCGCAGGGAATTAATGAACTTTCTCAAATGAATGTGAATAGTTCAACAAACAGCATCGTTAGAATGTTGGATAGTGACAATGAAATTATTAGAATGGAATCTCAATGTGCGATAGTCAACCTACATAAAAGCAATCCGTTCTCATTTCTTGATCATTTAAAACACCCTCTTACTGAATGGGAAAAACTTAATATTCATTATCTGACAGAAAATGCAAAAGCAAAAATACCTCAATTTAAAAATTGGTTGAATACAGAAAATGATTCTCTGATAATATTCTGTTTACAAATGATTGCTTTATACAAACAAAATGATGCTTTAGACGAAGTTGAAAAACTCTTCACTAATACGAATGAAGAAGTTCGTAAAAATGCATACATAGCAGCTGATAAAATTGGAGTAGATTCCCTTTCTGATGCGCTCAAAGAAAAATATGCAGACGAAGAAGTGGAAAACAGATTAAAAATAATTAAAGCATTAGGTAATATGTCTGATTATTCCAATCTGGATTTCATGGAAAACAAACTCCAAAATGAAACTGATTTTGCAACACGATTAAAACTGGCTTCCTCAATTTTAAAATATGGTCGAAAAGGAAAAACCATATTATCTAATTACTTAAGTAGTAACGATAGTGATGTTCAGCGTATAGTCAACCATGTCCTTGATAATCGAATCTAACCCATGATGGCCTTATTTGAAATATTACAATCGTTTCTTAACACCATATTTTTTATTTTCGGCTTTGTCATAGTCTTATCATACATTATACTTTCGTTAGTATCCTATTTTGCCTTAAGAAAATATGTTAAAAAAAGCAGCTTTACCGTTTACGACCGATTAACCTCTTCTCCTTTTGCTCCCGGAGTTTCAGTAATTGCACCTGCCTATAACGAAAGCAAAACGATCATTGAAAATATTCGTGCATTAATGTCATTATACTATCAAGATTACGAAGTGATTATTGTAAATGATGGAAGTAAGGATGATAGTCTAGAAAAAGTTATCGAGCATTACAAAATGGTTAAGGTTGATTATGCAGTAAATTATCAACTTGAAAGCAAGAAAATAAAAGGCATATATAAATCAACTGATAAATCTTTTTCGAAACTACTATTGTTGGACAAAGAGAATGGTGGGAAAGCAGATGCGCTTAACGCAGGAATCAATATTTCCAACAAAGATTTATTCGTAGTCATTGATGTAGATTCAATTATTGAGCATGACGCCTTACAGAAACTTGTAAAACCTTTTCTGGAGGAAAAAGACGAAAAAATATTAGCCACAGGAAGCGTTATTCGCGTAGCAAACTCTTGTGAAGTAGATCATGGCAAAATTGTTAATGTGAGGTTTCCTAAACAATTACTTGCTCAGTTTCAAACTCTAGAGTACAACCGAGCTTTTCTGATGGGGCGAATGGCCTGGGGAAAATTAAACGGTCTTTTACTTATATCGGGTGCAATAGGCATGTTCGATAAAGCGTGTGTGATAAGCGCTGGAGGATACAACACACAGACGGTGGGTGAAGACATGGAGCTAATTGTCCGGATGAGAAGATATATGGAAGACAAAAGGGAAAAATACAAAGTAATTTATATTCCTGATCCATTGTGTTGGACTGAGGTTCCAACAAAACTTAAAGTACTGGAAAGGCAACGAAACAGATGGACCCGAGGAACAATCGAAACACTGACCATGCATAAGAAATTGTTTTTCAACCCTAAATATGGGGTTATGGGCATGTTTGGTTACCCTTATTGGTTTTTCTTTGAATGGCTGGCTCCAATCGTTGAATTATTTGGCATCACCTATTTCCTGATTTTAAGTATAATGGGACAAGCAAATTGGCCATTCTTTTTCCTCATGCTTGCATTTATATATTCTTTTGCTATATCTTTTTCAATATGGTCTATTGTGTATGGTGGTATGAGTTTTAACAGATACAAAAGCAATAGTGATTTTATCCGTCAAATATTAACAGCCATTATCGAACCTATTATCTATCATCCATTTATAATTTATTTTGCTGTAAAAGGTAACATAGATTATTTTAGAGGAGTTAAAAGTTGGGGAAAAATGGATAGGGAAGGATTTCAATCAAAAACTAAAATCAAAAGCTAATAAACTTACTGAAATTGTTTGCTCAAGTTGATAAACTTAATTCCTTTGACTTTATTAACATCTTCAAATTTTGAAATCTCCTTTTCAAAGGTGCTTCTTTCGTAATTTTGTGAGACTATTTTCTTCTTGAGAATATATTTATGAAAAAGATTAAAATACTTTTACTACTAACAATTATTTCGTTTCTGAGTCATGCAGAAATTATCAATGGTTTTGTATACGACAACCTTGGAAAAACAGTAAGTGGTGCACTGGTTCAATTTACCAATGAATCCGATCAATCAAAAATCTACCAAACCTATTCGGATGCACAAGGCAAATACGAAATTGATATTCCCGTATTACTGAATTCTGAATATCAGCGTTTACAATTGTACAAACCTTTTCCAAGCCCATTTTGCCAATCAACAACTATTTCCTTTTTTAATCCGGAAGAAACACAAATAACAATTTCTATTTACAATATCAGCGGGCAAAAAATAACCCAATTACATAATGAGGTTACGCAGGCAGGCTTTCATCAATTGACTTGGAACGATGCACTACAAATTGCCCCAGGTGTCTATTTTATCTCCTTAACCTCCGCTACTGAAAGACAGGTCAAAAAAATTATCAAAATGAAGGATTGTCCGAATATTGGTCTTGGCGGAAGTTGGCCTTACGACTTTTTCAGCGATAGCAATCTCATTAATTATGAAGTTAAAATTTCAGGAAATGCTTTTGAGACCTTAACAACTAGTGATTTGAGTTTTGGGAATCAAAGCACCAAAGATTTTTATGTATACCGATCTCATAAAATACCTTTTGCATGCAATAGCAATTATTTGGGCATTTGGAATGGGCAATCATACAGTGATTTTTTCATCAAAGGAATTAATTTGGGTGTTTCCAAGCCAGGAACTCATCCTGGAGAATTGGCTGCCGATCGGGAAGATTATCAACGATGGCTCGTTCGAATTGCTGAGATCGGATTCAATGTTATCAGAACCTACACTTTGCATTATCCACGTTTTTACGAAGAACTGGCTAATTACAACATCGAACATCCTGAAAATCCAATCTACCTTATTCAAGGCGTTTGGCTCGAAGAAGAAAATCCAAGTGCAGATTTATATGATTTAACTGCTTCTTTTGATCAGGAAATTGAAGAAAATGTTGACTGTATTCATGGAAACAGAACAATTGGTCATCGATTTGGGAAGGCATATGGAGAATATAAAAGCGATGTTTCTCGATGGACCTTGGCCTATATAATTGGTCGTGAAATACATACACATGAAGTAGCTATTTCAAACGCGAACAATTCAGCTATCAGTAGTTTTTCAGGAGGAGCTTTCTCAATTGCATTAGCATCTCCTTCTGAAGTTTGGATTACAGCTCGATTGAATCACTTGGTTGTTTATGAGCGAACCAATTATCAAACCGAAAGACCCATTAGCATGAGTAGCTGGCCAACACAAGATCCTTTAGATCACCCCACTGAAACACATACATCAGAAGATTCAACCGAATATGATATGCATAAAATAAATAGCGATAAGGCAGTTGCTGGATATTTTGCAAGCTATCATGCCTACCCTTATTATCCCGACTTTATTAGTATGCAGTCTTCCTATCAAAGCTATTTCGATTCAAATGGCATGAATTCATACAAAGGCTACTTAGACGATTTAAGAAAGCATTATACAGGTCGACCACTAATTATTGGTGAGTTTGGAGTTCCTTCGAGTTGGGGAAATGCGCATTTTTGTTCGACTGGAATGGATCATGGTGGGCATGATGAGCTAACACAGGGCAAATACAATATCCGTTTACTAAATACAATTGATCAAACCAACTGTGGTGGGGCTATTTTATTTGCCTGGATTGATGAGTGGTTTAAAGTTACCTGGATAGTAGATACCATTGGAACAGCACAGGAAAGACGACCACTATGGCATAATGTAACTTCTCCAGAACAAAATTTTGGGATGATTGCCTTTGAACCTAAAACGATCAATTATACTGAATTAACGCTGGATAATACTAATTGCAATATCAAAAGCATGAAGGTGGCTGACGATGATCAGTTTTTTCATGTTCAAATAGAACTTAAATCAGTAATTGAAGCATTAGACACCCTATGGATTGCACTCGATACCTATCGGGATGATTTAGGCGAAAGTATTTTGCCTAATGGAGTGAAAATAAAAAACAGATCGGAATTCCTTTTGCGAATTACACCTGGCGATTCGGCTAATCTGTATAGTACACAAGCCTATGATTTATTCGAATACTGGCATGGCAATGCTGATCCCAAACAATTATTTCATTCTATTGCAACAGATGGAGATCCGTGGCATATCATACGTTGGCGAAACAATATTTTTGATACCAGCATTTTTTATATTGGGCAATTAAGATCTCGACATGAAAATGAACAAGCAAGCTCAAAAGATGCTGTAGTATGGAGCGGAAAAAATATAAACATTAGAATTCCATGGACTTTATTGTTATTCACTGATCCAAGTAAGATGGAGGTTTTGGATGATGACCGATCTTCCTGGGAACGAGAAACTGTCAAATCAGATGGCATTTCATTAAATTTTGTCCAAAACAATTGTATTACAAGCTCGGATCGATATAGTTGGCTGGGCTGGAATCAGGCCAGACCATATTCCGAAAGAGAAAAACCATGGATTTCCGATTATAATAAAGCATTGGAAAAACTGAATGAATTCAGATAAGTTGGGCCACAAATTCAATCCAATTCTTTTCTCCCCTTTATACTTATCTGTCAATAACTTTTCATTTGCTTTTTCAGAATATCCATTAGTTTTGATTTTAATCTGAGGCAATTATGCTTAAAAATATCCTTAAAATATTCACAGGAACCTTATTCTCAAGGATATTCGGATTTATCCGGGAAATTATTGTAGCCAAATTCTTTGGAACTGGTAATATTGCTGATGCTTTTACGCTTGCTCTCATATTCCCTAATTTATTTCGACAAGTACTTGGTGAGGACATGGTCGAAAGAGCATTTATGCCTCCCTTCAAAACGATATATGACCAAGGAAATAAAGCCAACTCCTGGAAATATATTTCAGTGGTTTTCAACTGGTTTTTTATTGCACTCATTTTAGTAACAGCCATCCTCTATCTGGTCATACCATTATTCTTCTCCTTGAAAGATTCATTTCCGGAAATATTCGGTTTCATTTTCAAAGATCAAAGCTTCAATTATGATTTGAGTTTAAAACTCATCATGATCATTTTACCATTTTCCATTTTCATTGGTGTAGCGGCATTTATTGGTAGCATGCTTAATTTTTTCGAAAAAAACTGGATTTTTGGCTTTGCACCAGCCATGCTTAGTGTGGGTGTTATTTCAGGAATTTATGTTCTTTATCCTTCCATTGGAGGTTATTCAATTGCTGTTGGATATGTTTTTGGTGCCTTTTTGCAGATGTGCATTCAATTGCCCTTTATTTTCAATAAGAAATTCAAAAAAGAAACAGACAGAAAATATGATGGTTTAAAGCTAAAATCAACAGATCATCAGTTTAAGACACTCAAAAGAGAGAGCAAGCTTATAACACTCAATGCACTTTTTGATAAAACACAGGAAGTATTTGGACGATTTTTCGCAGCCACTTTGATAGCGGGTTCCACTTCTTCTCTTTTTTATGCCGCTCGATTATATCAATTGCCTTTTGCCATTTTATCCTTGCCAATTACACGTGGAATCAATCCTGAATTAAATAAAATGAAGGCTACAAAACAGTATGATTTATTTAGTCTGACATTCTACAAAGGCCTACGATTATATACATTGCTATTTATTCCCGTAACAGTTATCTTAATCATTTGTGCACCTGAATTGGTTGATTTGATATTTCGAAGAGGAAAATTTGATAGCAATTCGTTATCCCTAACAACGAATGCATTTTCTATGTATGCAATTGGTTTGTTACCCATGAGTCTGGTAGGTTACTACAAAAGGGTTTTATCGCTCTTCGATAAAAACAAATATGCCTTGAATATTTCAATTGTAGGAGCAATATTAAACATTGCTTTTGCCATCATCTTAGTCAGGTCAACCAATCTGGGACATGCAGGAATAGCGCTTGCATCTTCCTTGGCATTTAGTATAAACATGCTTGTGATGGGAAATTATCTCAAAAAAGAACTGCATGAATTTGTTCATAAATCTTCTAGTAATGTCATTAATCTAATTATTATTCTTTTTATTGGTATTTGCATTATAGCTGGTATAAAATATTTTGATCTCTTTTTCATTACGAACAAAACAATCTCCTTTCTTTCACTTTCAATTAAAGGAATTTCAGTCTTACTAATTTTCTCTACTATTTATTTCCTTAATCCGAAATTAAGGTCTATTTTACTTAGTTTCTTCAGGAAGTAGTATTCTTGAATTTCATTGAAAACAAATAAATAGCATTTTTTTTGAATGCAAAAACAGCATCATATCGACTGGTTTATGCCTTAAGTATACATCCTGAATTAGGAAATTTGATAGAAGCTTATGCTGTCAAATTAAATCCTGATAAATCATTCAGTTTATCCTTTAACAAAGTCAACTCACAAAACCTAAAAACCGAACTATATTCTGTTGATGCTACTGACCTCAAAATCGTAGACTTAATAGATCAATATTCTGACGAAAAAATTGTGAAACGCTTTAGTAAAAAAGTGGTTAAGTTTTCTGATTTCTGGAAGAAAATTGAGGATAAAAAATTCGTTGATCAGCTAAGACCTTATATAGAAAAACGATTATCATCCATTTATCAGCTAATCAGTCATCATCATATTCCGCTTTATTTCAAAGGAGAAAAGAAAGAACATATTAAGGATAAAGCGATTACATTTTTAAAAAAACAAACAGATATTGTATTTAATTTCAGCAGAACTGATGAGGATTTAACGTATCACCTAAGCATTCGTAATGGAAAAGAACCCATTAAACTTTTTGAAAAAGATCTTCATGTGATTTGTTCGAAACCGGCAGTTATTATTTTGGAAAATCAATTACATCATTTCAATGCAGAAGTAGATTCAAATAAGTTTAAACCATTTATTAATAAGGAGTTTGTCCATATTCCAAAAGACAAAGAAAAACAATATTTCAAAAGTTTTATTTACAATTCTATTCGAAAACATGAGGTTAATCCGGAAGGATTTAGCATTCAATTATCAACAAGAAATCCAACTCCCAAACTGCATATTAGTAAAAACTGGCAAGATATTTATGTTTTCAATCTTGAATTTGATTATGGCGTAAAAAGCATAGCAGCAAATGATTTAAACAATTCTTTTGTTGAGCTAAAAATTAATGATGACGATTATCAATTTGTCAAGCACATTCGGCTTCCTGAATTTGAAAACAATATTAAATCTCATCTGACTAAAATTGGTCTTAGGTTGTTAGAAAATGCATCCTATGTTACTTCTGATAATCTGGAAAAAAAAGACAATAGTTTATTCAATTTACTGGCATTTCTGAATCAACATGAAGTTGATTTGGCTGAAAAAGGGATACCTATTATTCAGGCAGAAGAAGAAGTTCAATATTTCACAGGCAAAATTGATCTAGAAATTAGCTTTAGCGAAAAACCCGATTGGTTTGACATGCATGCTGTCGTGAAGTTTAATACCTATGAAATTCCATTTATTCGACTCAGAAAAAACATAGTTAATGGAATTCGAGAATATAAATTGCCTGATGGTAGCATAGCCATATTACCAGAAGAGTGGTTCGCAGAATACCGAGATGTTTTGGCCTTTGCTGAAAAATCAGATGGAGAGATAAAAATTAAAAAACAGTTTTTTAACGTATTGGAAACTGTGCCTGGATTTGAGAGCGATTTCAAAACAAAATTTAAGGCTTTAAATAGCCCAGAATCTCTCGATAAATTACAAATACCCTCAGAAATTCAAGCCCAGCTGCGTCCTTATCAAAAAACAGGATATAGCTGGATGAATAGTTTGGCTGAACAAAACTTTGGTTGCTGCTTAGCTGATGACATGGGTCTTGGTAAAACTCTGCAGGCATTGGCTTTATTACAAAAACACCAACACATTAATCCTATTGAAGATTCAGCAAATACTGAAATACAGCTTAACTTATTCACTACTAATCAAGCTACTGATCAGCGAAAAACTTCACTAATTATAATGCCTACATCTTTACTTTATAATTGGGCCAATGAGATTCAGAAATTTGCACCTAAGCTTCGCTTTTATGTTCATGAAGGAGGGAAAAGAGGGAAAACTGCCAAACTTTTTAAGTATTACGACATTATCATAAGCTCCTATGGTTTGGTCAGAAATGATATTGAAATTTTCAAAGACATTATTTTCAATTTCGTGATTTTAGACGAAAGTCAATTTATTAAAAATGCTGATTCCAAAGGTTTTAAAGCCGTGATGCAGCTTCAAGCAAATCATCGAATTACACTAACTGGCACACCAATTGAAAATTCATTAAGTGATTTATGGTCGCAAATGAGTTTCATTAATCCAGGGATTTTAGGCGATAAACGATATTTTAAGCAGGAGTTTATCAAACCCATTGAAAAACAACACGATGAACTTGCTGCTGAAAAATTGAAAAGATTAATTGGCCCATTTATTCTTCGAAGAACAAAATCGGAAGTAGCTAAAGACCTGCCATCCCTTACAGAGCAAATCCACTACTGTACAATGACAGACGCGCACCATAGTTATTACGAAGAAAAGAAATCCCAAATAAGGAATCTATTATTAGGACAGGTTAAAAGTGGTGATATCAGTCAAAAAATGATTGCAGTTTTAAAAGCATTAATGCAGTTGCGATTAATTGCCAATCATCCCCTATTAGTTGATCCAGAATATCAAGAGGATTCTGGAAAGTTCAATGAAATAATTCGCTTTATGAATAATGCGCAGGCAGGTGATCATAAAACATTAATGTTCTCTTCTTTTGTAAAACATTTGAACCTTTTTGCTGCTCATCAGGATGAAATGAAAAATCCCTACCTCTTTCTAAGTGGAAAAACCAAGTCTCTAGAGAGAAAAAACATGGTTGATAAATTTCAGAAAGATGCTAACATTAAATCCTTTTTAGTTAGTATAAAAGCGGGTGGAGTAGGACTCAACCTTACGGCTGCTGACTATATTTTTATACTTGATCCGTGGTGGAATCCAGCAGTTGAAAGTCAGGCCATAAACCGTGCACATCGTATTGGACAAGACAAAAAAGTATTTGCCTATAAATTTATTACCAAAGATAGTATTGAAGAGAAAATCCTGAACTTGCAGCGATCCAAAAAAGGATTGGCAGATACATTTATCAACTCGAATAATCCACTACGATCCATGAATAAAAACGAGATTGAAGAATTGTTTGAGTAAAAACATTTCCAGTTTCTCAGTGTCTCCTGAAAAGGGACATTGGATTTCAATTCATCATTGTCCTATGAGAGAGAGACTAATGTGAAAAAATTGTGTTATTACTCATTTTTCTAAGCTATTAAATACTAGATCCTTCCTATTATCCCAAAACACAATTAATTCAATTTCTTTTTTCCTTGGCTTTACACGATAATAAAGAGAACTATATTTTGTTACAAAAGCTTTTCTTGTATTTCTCACGAGCTTCATTCATCACGTGTTCATGTTGAATAAGATTACCCTTATCTGCTTCTGCTACACCCTGCTCAATAGCATCTCTTTCTTTCTCACTAATGTTATCCCACCAATCCGAAGCTTTTTCTCTTTTCAATATTTCTTCAACTTTCTTTAAAATTGCCGGTTTTTCAGTGTTAAGTATCAACTGAACCAATTCTAGCTTTTTTGCATGTAAACTCATATTTTTTCATTCTTAATACGAATTTACTAATTTAACGTATAATATTCTAGCTTCAATGTTTAATTTTTACAGTCCCAGCAGAGTCTCTATTTAGAGGACTCTGCTGAAAAATAAAATTCCAATAACCCATTACGATCCATGAATAAAAACGAGATTGAGGAGTTGTTTGAGTAAAAGTATTTCCAGTTACTCAGTGTCTCCTGAAAAGGATACTGGATTTCAATTCATCAGTGTCCTCTGTGAGTGACACTGATGTGAAAAAAAAATTGAAACTCATTTTACCATATCAGAATAATAACCAATGACCCTTCCCTGACAAGACTATTTTTTCCTATAAATTTGCTTTCGATGACCAATTTTAATGACTTCAATAATTAACTTGTCATCTTCAATTAAATATAAAATTCTAAACACACCACTTCTTAATCTATAAACAGAGTTATCGCCTTGAAGTTTCAAACATGATGTTGGTCGTGGATTATTTTTCAGGGAGTCTATTAGTACAATAATCCGATTTCTATCCTTTTGGTTTAATTTGAGAAGTTCTTTTTTAGCTTTTACTTTTATAAAGATTGAGTATTCCATTTGATACTAATTATTCAATCTCCTTTTTTACTGATTCCCAAGGTTCGGCTGCTTCATTACGTCTTAATTCAATGTCTATAACATCCTCAAGATTTTCAAGAAAATCAACATATTCTCTTCCTGAAAGCTTTCGATAACTCAAATCAATTTGTAAAGCAATTCTTTTTCCCTTCTCGTCAGTAACAAAATTTACACCTTTCATAATTCCATCTTTTCTGTTACGAATTTAAGAATAAATAATCTTTCTTATAGACGATATCAACTTAAACATTCCATTCAAATACCTAAGCAGATATTACTAACACTCGATAAAAGAATAATGCTCCTCCAGAATCAGCAGAAACATGAATGTCAATATTTCAATTCCAAATTCCATTTCAATTCCACTAAATTTGTAGCCAGAATAAAATTACATGAAAGTACAGATAATCAATCGCTCAAAGCATCCATTACCAGCCTATGAAACAATCAATTCTGCTGGCATGGATTTACGTGCCAACATTGAAGAAAATATTATACTTAAACCATTGGAGCGCTATTTGGTTCCTACGGGTTTGTTCATTGAGTTACCTACTGGTTATGAGGCGCAGATAAGGCCAAGAAGTGGAAACGCCTATAAATTTGGGATTACAATATTGAATACCCCTGGAACTATCGATGCTGATTATCGGGGAGAAATCAAAGTATTGCTGATCAATTTATCAAATGAAGAATTCATTGTAGCAGATGGTTTAAGAATTGCACAAATGATCATTTCAAAACATGAAAAAGTGAATTGGGAAACCGTAGAAATACTTTCAGAAACAGAACGTGGAGCAGGTGGCTATGGTCATACTGGTATAAAATAAACTTTAAACTTTTTACCTGACGAAGCTTTAGCGAAGTCTGGTTAACCTTTAACTTTAAACTTGACAAATGAATATTATTATCCCAATGGCAGGAATGGGTACTCGCATGAGACCACATACGTTAACAACCCCTAAACCATTACTTGAAATTGCCGGTGTAACCATAGTCGAACGATTAATTCGGGATTTGGCCAAAATGGTTGGTGGTGAGGTTGACGAAGTAGCCTTTATCATTGGTGATTTTGGCAAGAAAGTAGAAGATAATTTACATGCCATTGCTGCTTCCTTAGGTTATAAATCAAAAATATACTACCAATTAGAAGCTTTAGGAACTGCTCATGCCTTATGGTTTGCTCGGGAAAGTATGCAAGGACCTGTTTTAGTTGCCTATGCAGATACTCTTTTTAGCACAGATTTTAAAATAGACTCTAGAGAAGATGGTTATATCTGGACAAAACAGATTGAAGACCCATCTCAGTTTGGTGTAGTTGTTCCCGATATCAATGGATATATTACCCGATTTGTAGAGAAATCCAAAGAATTAGTTTCCGATTTGGCCATTATTGGCATCTATTATTTCGGAAAAGGAGAAGACCTTAAAAAAGAAATTGACCATTTAATTGATAATAACATCAGAGGTAATAATGAGTATCAACTGACCGATGCACTTGAAAACATGAAAGCCAATCACACTAAATTCAAAGTAGCTAAAGTAGATGGATGGTTCGATTGCGGCAATAAAAATGCAACAGTTGATACCAATAAAGAAATTCTGAAACTAATTGAAGATGAAAATTTAATTGACGAAAGTGTTGTTATGGAAAATTGCGAATTTACAGGCCCTTGCTACATTGGAAAAAACGTGAAAATTAGTGGTGGGAAAATTGGCCCCTATGTTTCCATAGGAGAAGGCACAATTATTGAAAACTCAGAGATTGAAAACTGTATTATTTATTCAAACACTCACATTAAGAATGCATCACTAAGCAATTCTATGCTGGGAAATTACGTTAAGTATGAAGGTGTATCATCAAAAGATGTGAGTTTGGGCGATTATTCTAGTATAATTTAAATTGGTAGTACTTCATGTAAGCTAAAGTTTGAAGTATCAAAAGTTGTTTAATGAGAAAATACATTTACATATTTTTTTTAGTTGGTTTGGTCTTTGGATTGGCTTCCTGTAAACTTAATAAAAGCACAACGGAAGAACCAATTTTTACTCTAGGAAATTCAGGAGATAAATCTGCAAAAATAATTGCTTTCAATAATTACTACATGGATGCAATTAAAGCCGATTTGGTTGAAAACAATCCGAATAAAGCAATAGATAAACTCAAAAAATGTTTGACTTTAGATGCAAATAATACGGCCGTTTTATTCAAAATAGGTCAAATGTATGACAAGGTTCAGCAATATGCTGATGCTACCAAAGTCCTAGAAAAAGCGGTTGACCTTGACAAGGAAAATGTATGGTTTTATCTATTACTGGCTGATGTTTATCAAAAGCAAAGCAAAACCGATAAAGCTGTTGAAATCTACAAATCACTAGTAAAAATTAAGCCATTAGATATTAGTTATCAATTTTCATTAGCAAATCTTCATCTTCGAAATAATGAGCCGGAAAATGCAATTAAAATCTATAATGACATTGAAAGTGAAATTGGGATAAATGATCAACTTTCTGTTCAAAAAAAGAATATTTATTTGAGTTTGAATAAGGCAGAAAAGGCAATTGAAGAAATTGAAAAGCTAATAGATGCCTATCCTGAAAATACAGATTACATTCGTCTTCTAATAGATTTATACATCGCAAATGGGCACGAATACAAAGTGGTTGAGCTTTATAAAAAGATCATTGAAATAAATCCACATGATGGAACAGCTCATTTGATTATTGCTGATTATTATCTTCGAAATAACAAGATTAAAGAAGGTACAGAAATGGGTCTGAAAGCAATAGGCAACCCTAATTTGGATGTTCAAACCAAGCTCACTTTTTTGGTTTTAAATTACCTGAATAAAGAAATAAACGAAGGCAATAGAGAAGTTGTCCTGAAAATGGCTGACTTAATGATAGAAACTCATCCTGAAAATCCGAGAGCTTTTACTTTTAGAGGGGATGTTTATACCTCATTGAAGGAAGATAAAAAAGCCATGAGCGATTATAAAACAGCTTTGGGATTTGAAAAAAACATTGTAGAACTCTGGAAGAAAGTGATTGGTTTTGAACTGGAGAAAGGACATTATAAATCGGCCATAGATTTTGCAGAAGAAGCTCTCGAGTATTTCCCAACGAGTCCTGAAATATATTGGCTAAACGGTTTGGCTCATTTGAGACTTCAAGAAAACAAAAATGCTGAAAATTTGCTCCTTCAAGGTTTGGATTATATTGTAAATGACAAATGGCTGCAATATCAATTCTACACAAATCTGGGAGAAGTTTATAACAGTTTAAAAGAGTACGCAAATTCGGACAAGTATTTTGAAATGGCTATGGAGATTGATACAATTGATCCTTTTGTGCTTAACAATTATGCTTACTATCTTTCTTTGAGAAAGGATAAACTCGAAAAGGCCAAAACTATGTCGGCAAAAAGTTTGGAAATTGATCCGGATAATCCAGCTTACCTCGACACTTATGGATGGATACTTTATCTGAATGGTGAATATGCAGAAGCAAAAGAATACATTGAAAGAGCACTTAAAGTAAAACCCTGGGATGCTGATATACTTGAACATTTAGGTGATAGTTGTTATCAATTAGGTCTAATAGAAGAAGCACTCAAACATTGGGAAAAAGCCAAACGCAAAGGTTCGGTATCTGAATTCATCGATAAAAAAATAGCTGACAAAAAGTTATATGAATAAACTTTCGATCATATTCCTTGTTGCACTTCTTACCTTAAATGCTTGTAAGAGCAAAATACACTTGCAATCAGGTGAAATACCTCGAGATCTCAAAAAAGTAGTAAACACAGTTGAAGAATCGCAGCTTGATTTTGAAACAGTATCAGCAAAAGCAAGAGTTCATTTCAAAGGACAAGGCATAAATCAATCGGTCAGCGTACATTTCAAAATAATAAACGATAGCATAATTTGGGGAGCAGTAGCAGCAACCCTTGGTTTAGAAGTAGGCTATTTCTACATCACAAAAAATGAAGCTATTGCAATTGATCGATTTAACAGACGCTATTTTCAATATTCGATTCCTGAACTGGAGAAATTAGCCGGTATTCCTGGACTTAATTATTCTCAACTTGAGAATATATTAGTTGGAAATTTCGTGTATGAATTGGATGATTTTTCTGAAATAAAAATTGAGAAAGATGTATTGGCATTTATTGGAAAAGAAGAAAGTTATTTCAGGCATACTTTAATCAATACAACTCTTTCACAATTATCAGGATATGAATTAAGAGATACTTTGGAGAAATGGAATGCAGTACTTTCCTATACAGCTAAACTTATTAATGAGGATAAGTCAATTCCTAAAATCATTGAAGCTAGATTATTTTTGCCTAAAGAAACCTATGTAAAGGTAAATTATTACAAAGTCGATTTTAATAAATCTTTAGATATTAACACCTCAATTCCAAATGACTATCAGAAAGCAAATTAGTTTTATCACAGCAGCTTTGCTGGTTTTGTGCTTTTCTGTTGCTAGCTTTTCACAAACTGTTGCTGAATTGGAAAAGCAGCGCAAGCAAAAGGAGAAAGAAATTGAGTTAACTAAAAAACTCATCAATGAAACGGGTATTAAAGAAAAGAAATCGCTGGATTACTTAAATGTATTAAATGTACAAATCGAAACTAGGGAATCATTGATTAATACCGTTAGGCAAGAATTGAGATATATAAATGAAGAAATAACCGATACAAAAGATATTGTTGAATCCATGGAAAAGGATTTACAAACCTTGAAAGCAGAATATGCAAGCATGGTGAGGTTTGCCTACAAAACTAAAAATAATTATACAAAACTTGGCTTTATCTTCTCAGCAGAATCATTTAATCAATCCTACAAACGACTAAAGCTATTACAAAATTACAGTGAGTTCCGTAAAAAACAAATGGAACTAATTCTTGAAACAAAAGCAACCATTGAAGAAAAATTAACTGAACTAGAAAAGAAGAAACAGAAACAGTTAAAGCTATTGAACATTCAAAATTCAGAAAAAGAAAATCTGATTAAAGATAAATCAGGACAAGCACAATTGTTGGGTAATCTTAAAAAAGAAAAATCCAAGTTGAAAAAGGATCTGGCTAAGAAAGAAAAAATAAAAAAAGATTTAAACAAAAAGATTGAGCAAATTATTCTGGATGAATTTAAAAGAAACAGTAAGAAAAGTAATTCTGGAACATTTGAATTAACTCCAGAAGCAGCACAACTATCCAATGACTTTGTAAATAATAAAGGCAAGCTTCCTTGGCCAATTGAAAAAGGCGTTATTAGTGAAAATTTTGGAAGACATAAACATCCAACTCTAGATATTGATGTTGTTGTAAATGGTATCAAATTTATATGTCCAAAAGGTTCAGAAGCCCGAGCTATTTTTAACGGAACTGTAACTCGCGTATTTCCTATACCCGGAGCTGGAAATTCAGTGCTCGTGAATCATGGAATGTACTATACTGTGTATTCGAATTTGGATGTAGTTTATGTTAAAATGGGGGAACAAATTACGACCAAGTTTAAATTAGGTAAAATTCGCTATGATCAATCTAGCGGAAAAACTGAAATGGAGCTTCAAATATGGAAGTTGAAGGGAGCACAACAACCTGACAAACAAAATCCTGCCTACTGGATTTATAAAAAATAGTTTACTCCGGACAACCAGTATTTAAGTCAGCTGGTCGTGAAAAAGCAGGATTATTGATAAAATCATTATCAGTGAATGTTTTTAAAAATACGATTAAATCGGCTTTTTCTTGCTCGGTTAGTTGTGTACCACCAAATGCCACATATTTCATTAACGGATCTATTTGAGGTGAATTCACCAAGCCATGACTATAATGTTCAAGAACTTCATGCAATGATGAAAACCGACCATCATGCATGAATGCATTCCGTAACTCAACATTGCGAAGAGTAGGTGTGAAATATTTTCCCATATCCTGAGGATTTCCTGTTACGGAATATCGGTCATCCAAACCTTTAAATACACTATCAATTGCATTGTTCATAAACTGATTATTACTCAATAAAGCAATTTCTCCATGGCAATGAAAGCAATCAGCTTTTTCAGACATAAAAAGTTGAAGCCCTCTCTGTTCCCGAACAGTCAAGTTGATTTCATGTCGAACATACTGATCATATCTGGAATTATAGGAAACCATACTTCTCATAAATGAAGCAATTGCTTTTGCAATTCGGTCAATATTAACTTCTTCAGTTCCAAAAGCATCTTTAAACATAGGGGGATAAATTGGAATACTTTGAATTGCCTCGACTGCAATTTTATGGGTAGTTGCAAATTCAAAATCAAGACCAAATACAACTTTCACAACATCTTCTATTGATGCACTTCCTCCAGCCCAACCATAAGTAGGTTGTTGCCTATATACTAAATTGACATGCGGCATTACGGTGTGTGGAGAATAAATACCCATTACACCTTCTCCTCGTCCTGTTGAATTATTAGTAACAAAACCTGTTTCCTGTGTGTGACAACTATAGCATGATTGCATGGAATCACAATGAAAACGACCATTTAGCCTACCATCATAATATAAATAACGCCCAAGTTTTACACCTTCAACTGTCATTGGATTATCAGCAGGAATATTTAAATCGGTAGGAAAAAAACGAGGCTGAGGCAACTCATATGGAGTAGTAACATGACTTTCAATTAGAATCGGATTATCACGCTTACAGGATTGAAAAAGTGTTCCAGACAACAAAACTAATAAGATAAAATAACGCATCATATAGTTGTATTTAAGTATGTAATTGCCGCAATTTAAGTGCCACTTAATCAACATAAATAGTGTAAATATGCTGAATGTTTGTCAATCGGATTTTGAACAAATAGAAAATTTATTCAACTTCATATATCTCTGATTATCTATGCCTTACAAGTTGAAGGAAATAATGCTTTGCTATTATTCCCAATATTGAATCAAACATAGCTTTAAAACTAAGATCAGCAATTTGCTCTACAACTCACTGCTTACAGTCCTTTCCAAGAAATCTGCCTTAAAGAAAGAACCATACTAACATGGAATTCAATTCCATTTTTAGCACGTTTTCTCATATTTAGATATTATTCTGATAATGAGATGCCTGGGGCTATTTGGCCAAAGTGTTAGTTGTTGATTATCAATGTGTTAGTATTTTGTCACATGGCTTGTATATATAATAGTATAACTTACTGATAGAAACCATGACAACAGCAACCATTAGCACCGCCAACACCAGCATCCAACTGACAATCGAAAAAGTGATCGTTCTTTTTGCTTCTTTAATGGTTTTAACATTTGGATTAAACGCACAAACAATTCAGGATGTTTTAAGAGTAAGCGTAAACGGTAATGGTTACACAGACGAAGCAATCGTAAGATTTCACGAAAACGCAACAAGTGGTTATGATGTAAATTTAGATGCATATAAAATGTTTAGCTTTAACAATGACGTTCCACAAATTTTTACCTTAGTTGACGAAACAGAAGAATTTGCCATCAATGCACTTCCAAGTTTAATCGAAGAAACATCAGTAGTATTAAATGTACAAGTAGGAATCAGCGGAACTTATACAATCACAGTTAGTTTTTCAGATTTTAATGAAGATGTAAGCGTAATGTTAGAAGATACTAAGAATGGTAACATGGTTGATTTTCGTCAGGAAATGACTTACACATCTA
>JABINZ010000100.1 GCA_018698135.1 Bacteroidota bacterium | reverse complement strand
ATTAATAGATAAGTTTCCAAGAAATCCCTTATCATCATATGGACAAAATGAAGTGAAACTTGGGTTTGTTGCCCTGTGGTCTATCGAATCTATTCGAAAAAGCTACAACATTACCGATATGGATCGTTATGGAAGATTTCCGTCATCCAATTCAGTACCAGTTATGACCGATTTAAATTATCAAATTAATGAAAGTGATAGCATACTAGATTTTATGGTAGAACAATACAAAAACTGGTGGGACAAAAATAAATTATCGGATTTCAATTACTATCGGTTTATCAATCCATTGGAATCTACTGGACTTCGTTGGAAATAAAAATTCAGACCTGAACTCAACTTCTAAAATAGCCATTACAGGTGCAAGTGGGCACATTGGAGCAAATCTTTGTCGCCAGCTTCATGCAAAAGGTTTTCAGATGAAAGCTCTCATTTTTCAGGATGATCGGGCTATTCAGGGTTTACCTATTCAAATAATTAAAGGAGACGTTACTGATCCTGAATCATTAGACAAACTGGTTGAAGATTGTGAAGTCGTTATTCATTTGGCAGCTGTCATTTCCATTGGATCAAAAAAATCCGATCAGCAACTGCACATAAATACGATAGGAACAAAAAATATTATTCAGGCATGTAAAAAAGCAGGTGTAAAACGACTCATTCATTTTAGCTCCATTCATGCCTTTGATCAAAATCCAATCCATGAAAAATTGGATGAAAGCAGAAAAGCCGTATCGATAAAAGGTTTTGCATACGACCGATCAAAACACAGCAGCGAAAAAGACATCATTGCCGCCTCAAAAGAAGATTTAGAATGCATTATACTAAACCCTACAGCTGTTTTAGGTCCATTTGATTTCAAACCCTCTTTATTAGGCCAGACATTAATGCGATTGAAAAAAGGAAGCTTGCCAGCTTTGGTTCCTGGTGGTTTTGATTGGGTTGATGTACGGGATGTTGCTGAGGCAACAATTGCTGCAATTACCAAAGGGCAAAATGGCGAAAAATATTTGCTTGGAGGAAGTTATAAAAGCCTGAAGGACTTAGTTGATTTGGCTGCGCTTAGTCACTCCATTAAAAAACCTATCATTAATTGCCCTTACACTATTGCTTTAATGGCATTGCCTTTTTTGAATGTATGGAGTAAATTAAACAATAAACCGCCTTTGTATACTCGCATGTCGTTGGATACATTAAAATATGCAAATCGCCATGTTTCGCATGAAAAAGCTTCCAGAGAATTAAACTTTAATCCCAGACCCTTATCTGAAACATTGAAAGATGCGTATGATTGGTTTGATAAAAACCCCCAATATGCTGAATTATGATAGCTTTATTCTAGTAAATTGGATTTGGATTGGCATAGCCTTACTAATATTTCCTGTTCTTCTCCGAATAACAGCTCCTTATGGTCGACATATCAAAAATAGTTGGGGAAAATTAACAAATAATAGATTTGGATGGATAGTGATGGAAACTACATCTCTGCTTGTTTTCTCAATTTTCTTTCTTTGGAATGGCTTTCAGCACGGACTATTACCCTGGATTTTTTTTACTGCATGGGTATTTCATTATGTAAATCGCTCGTATATTTTTCCTTCTCGAATTCGAAGTAAAGGGAAAAAGATGCCTCTTTCCATCATGTTTATGGCTATTTGTTTTAATTTCATGAATGGTTTTTTGAATGGCCATTATTTAGGAAATTTAAGTCATTATAATCTTGAATGGCTATGGAGCCCACAATTTATAGTAGGCACACTCATTTTTGTGACAGGTATGATTATCAATATGCAATCAGATTCCATATTGATCTCATTAAGAAAAAAGAACACTAATGCTTATTCCATTCCCTTTGGAAAATTATTCAATTATGTTTCCTGCCCCAATCATTTAGGAGAAATTATTGAATGGGCTGGCTTTGCTTTAATGACATGGAGTTTGCCAGGTCTGGCCTTCTTCATTTGGACTGTCACTAACTTATTGCCCCGATCAGTGGCTCATCATAAATGGTATAATAAGGAATTTGACAATTATCCAGAAAATCGCAAAGCTGTAATTCCTTTCATCATATAATTGATTTGTATAAATTATTATTAATCACTCCCTTCTATTTAATTGAGGCAATATTTTTGTAATTTTGCTTACATAAAAAAATAAGCATGAAAAAGATATCAGTAGCCCTATTGGTCGTAAGTTTTTTACTTTCTGGATGTGAAATATTACAAAACATCAGTTATGAAGACGTTGAAAAAGTTTTGGAATCTGGACAAGGAACTACACCAAAAGCATTAACCAATGCTGAGGTCATTAAAGGACTCAAAGAGGCTCTTAATGTGGGTACACAGAATGCAGTTAATAGGTTAAGCAAAGAAGATGGCTTTTTCAAAGATCCAATTCTAAAAATACCTTTCCCTCAGGAAGCTCAATTTGTAGCCGATAAACTCCGACAAGTGGGTTTAGGTGATATGGTTGATAATTTTGAATTAAAATTGAATCGTGGTGCAGAAGCTGCTGTAGTGAAAGCAGTTCCAATTTTTGCATCATCAGTGAGCAGTATGAGTATCCAGGATGCAATGGGTATTTTAAAAGGTGCCGATAATGCGGCAACAACCTATTTTAAGGGTAAAACTTCAGATGCTTTATTTAAGGCATTTGCCCCTCAAGTGCAAGGAGTACTTGATCAAATGGAAATATCAAATTATTGGACCGACTTAACATCTGCTTATAACAAAATTCCTTTCAGTCAAAAAGTGGAAACAGATTTAACTAAATATGTGACCAACAAAGCAATGGACGGACTTTTTATGAAGATTGAGGCAGAAGAGAAAGCCATACGTAAAAATCCAATAGCACGTGTTTCAGATATCTTAAAACGCGTATTTGGTTCATTGGATACTAAATAATCCATTTCCCTTCATATCGCTAAGCTTAATTAGATTCAGTTTAATTATCGACTTCAATACCGTATCTTTGTTGTTAATAAATTGACTGTTTTATGAAATACAAGAAAATATTTTTTTCATTAAAAAAAATAATTATCATATTAAGCATTTTGATTATCACCTATTCATCCAAAGCAACAATACATATTGTAAAAGTTTGGGATGGATATGCCCAGTTTGTTAGTCATGCTAATTTCTCATCAGACATTAGCATTCAACTGGGTGATACTGTTCAATGGCTCCCGCTGGATGTTCCTTCTATGGTTCATACCATTACTTCAACAAATATTCCTGCAGGAGCAGCTACTTTTGATCAAATATGGCAAGCTCCTGCTGATACTTTTTTTCAATATGTCCCTACAGTTGCTGGACTATATGAGTATGAATGTACACCTCATGCAATTTCTTTTGGCATGGTCGGAACAATTACCGTATTAAGTAATTCAACATCAATAAAAGCCAATGATACTGAAAAAAGTGCTTTTCAATTTTATCCAAATCCAACTACAGGTTTAATTCATACGACAGAATCTCAGTCAGTATTTACCTATAATGTGTATGACTTAAGTGGAAAAATTCGCTTATCTGGTCAGACATTAAACGAAGTGAACATTTCTGATTTTAAAAATGGATTATACTTTCTTGAGATTGTTGGTGAGAAGCCTCAAATCATCCGAATTATAAAACATTAGTAATTTCGCAAAAGCAATTTTGCTTATTTACTTTTCAAAAGCAATTTGTCGTAAAGTAATAAGGCTATGGCAGTAAATACACCTATGGAGGTATATACTATCCAAATGTTATCTGGACTATGATTTGTCCATAATAATTGAGTAAGTTCTATATCTGTTAAATTCAATACATCTTTTGCTTGATTCCAATAATCGGTTTTACTGAAACTTTCTGTTATCTCAGGTAAATCTAATCCCCGATTGGTTATTTCTTGCTTAAGTAAAGTAGTCTTGTCGGCAAAACGAGCATATACTTTTCCTGAAAGTGGCCCACCAATAAAATTCCCTCCCGCTATTGGTAAAAAAGACATGCCCATGTAGAGTGCTACTTTATCTTTAGGTGCTATACGACCAATATATTCTGTTATTTTAGGAGAACTAGACATTTCACCTATGGCAAATACAAATATTGACGCAAACAGAAACAAACCATTTTGAAAAACAAACCATAATCCAAGGCCAATTGAAGCAATAAAAATCCCACTAATCATTGCATTTAAGGGCTTATATTTCATTACTATGGTAGAAATCAATAGCTGAAACAAGATGATGAAAAATGAAACCATATTCAAAATGAGTTCCGGATTAATGGTGCCTGCAGCCGTTCCAAATTTCCTGGCAAGAAAAGGAAATATAGTTGCAACTAAATTATAGATTGGTGTTGTATCTATCCAATCCTGAATAAAAACGGGTAGTGTAAAAAACAATTGCCAATACATAACCCAGAATCCGACAATAATAAGTAGAAATACAGCAAACTTGAAATTGCTGAGTACTTCTACAATGTTTCTAAAAATCTTAATAATGGCTTGAAATAGCTTGTCCGATTGCTTTTCCCTATTGGGTTCTTTGTAAAACAAGAGCACCAAAATCATGTTCAGACTAATAGCAGCAGAGGAAATAATAAAAACATAAACCCAATCGATTTCCCTGTAAACTGAAGCAACTGCAGGTCCGATAAAAGAACCAATATTCACAATCATATAAAAAATCCCAAAACCAATGGAAGAAGTCTCCTCGGTTGTCGTTTTGGCTATTGTTGCCGAAACTACAGGTTTAAATAAAGCAGCTCCAATGGCCGTATAAACTAAAACGAGCATCATACCATTGTATGAATCTGCTTGCCCAAGCATATAATAGCCCGAAATTAGAATAACATAGGAAATAACAAGTGTTAGCTTGTATCCAATTCGATCAGCAATGGCACCCGTTAATACTGGAAGAAAATAAACAATTCCTCCAAACGTACCCATTAAAACCCCCTTTTGCATATGGGTAAAACCCATTGCACCTGTATCTTTTGAATTCGTAATATATAAGGCCAATACAGCTAAAATTCCATAATAAGCCCACCTCTCGAAGAGCTCCATGCTGTTGGCAATCCAGAAAGTACGTGGGAATTTCTTGACAGTGGATATAAAACCTGGCATTGTTAATTTTTAGGTTAACGCAAAATCAGCTTCTTGATGTAATTAGCATCTTTCGTATTTGATTTTACAAGATAAATACCCTTTGGCAAATGACTAAGGTCAATTGAAGTGGTTTTATCTTTAATTATTTGCTTGAAAACTTCCTGTCCCCAAAGATTCGTCAAAGAAATAAATGCCTCTGTTTCATGATTTAAACGTATGGTCACTTGATTTGTTGCTGGATTTGGATATACATCAAATTGAACTTCATTCCGATCTTCAGCTAAACTACTGGGTGTATAATCAAACCACATGCTATCAATCAATAATAAGGAACCTGCAGGTGGTGTTTCATTACTGGATGAAAGAATAATAATATTTAAGCTATCAGGATCATCTTGTGACCAATAATTGATAAATACCTCAAAAGGTGTCCAAATACTATCAGTTGCTCCTCCTTCAAAAAAACCAATTCCAATTGTATCTAATTTATCGTTAACACTATCATACTTAAACGTATTAATCGCAATTAACCATTGGTCTCCATCTTGTGGAATATATTTATGATAACCTTTTAAA
Organism: Bacteroidota bacterium; assembly: GCA_018698135.1. Classification (NCBI taxonomy): domain Bacteria; kingdom Pseudomonadati; phylum Bacteroidota; species Bacteroidota bacterium. The sequence goes on along the minus strand of JABINZ010000100.1, from coordinate 922 downwards.
CGCAGTGGGCGATTGGTAAAAGATACACCTCCATAAATAGAATATTCCATGGTAGACGTATTAACATCAAAATCTCCTATGGTCATAAAACCAGGTACAATGGCCATTCCTCCTAAAATAGACATACTCTCTAATCTGGCAGCATAACTTCCTGCATACACATCAGTGCTTTCTTTAGTCACAGAAAATACAAATAATGGTGATGTAGCTTGATTAGGAGTTTTCCAATATTGAGGGTCTTCATATGTCCCATATTTAATCCAATTTTCCATGTCAGCATTAGGTATTTCCTGAGCAAATATGCTTGAGGATATAAAAAGAGAACTCATGAACATCAATAAACTAAATAAATATCTCATAATTATTATTTAAAATCAATTTAATAAATTTGCATTAAAACTAATTAGAAATTACCCTAGCTTAGAAAAGCTAATATATTAATAGGTTTTCAATATAGAGAAAATTTGAGTGCGAAAATCCGAAATTTTTATGGATAATATTAGAATTATCTAGGATTAGCGTATCACCAGTAAGTTTTTACTTCAGCATGAGACTTTTAATAAAATTGACCAAAATTTCAGGTAAAACAACAAAATAACTAAATAATGGAAAATCTTGACAAGTATAGTGAGAAAGGTATTGAGCTACTACTATCATATGCCCCTAAATTAATTTTAGCACTTATAACTCTAATTGTTGGTTTATGGATTATTAAACACTTTATTAAAATACTAGGGAAAACTTTCAAAGAAAAGAAACTGGACGAATCACTTAGTCCATTCTTATTATCCTTGATTGGTGTAGTATTTAGAATTTTACTCATTATCAGTTTAGCTTCAATGATCGGTATTCAGATGGCTTCATTTATTGCCATTCTTGCAGCAGCTGGCTTGGCAATTGGATTGGCCTTATCTGGAACTTT
>JABINZ010000099.1 GCA_018698135.1 Bacteroidota bacterium | reverse complement strand
TTGACATGCAAACTATAAATAGGTTTAAAAACTATCAGTAATAATCTTTTCAATTTTCTTTACTGCATGATGATAACTGGCTTTTAAGGCTCCTTTTGAGGTTCCTGTTATATCAGCTATTTGTTCATATGTTAATTCTTCGAAATATTTCATATTAAATACCAATCTTTGCTTATTTGGAAGCTTTAATAAGGCTTTCTGAAGCCTCTTCTGAATTTCATCTCCATTGAATAAGTTAGGGTTGTCAATCTTATGACTAATCTCTATATCATTTTGCTGAATGGAAATAGTTGCCCTTCTTTTCTTTTTATTCAGAAAGTTGAGTGTTTCATTTACTGCAATACGATAAATCCAGGTGTAAATTTTTGAATCTCCTTTGAACTTATCAATTTTTCGCCAGACCTTTATAAATACATCCTGTGTAATATCATTGGCATCTTCATGGTCAATAACCATTCTTCGCACTAAATGATAAATTGGTTTTTGATAAGACGAGACTATTTTCCTAAATGCTTTAGAAGTATCTTGCTTGAGGATAAGGAGAATATCTTGATTGGTCAGATGCATTAGTGAACATAATTTGAATACGATACATTAGACTCAAAGAAGAAGTGAAGGTTTAATAACAATTATATTTTCATTTCTTCCTGTCAATTACTTTCAACGCTGCTTCAACTATATCGGGAACATCTAGATTGTATTTGGCAAGTAATTGATCTGGTGTTCCACTTTGTCCAAATCGATCATTAACGGCAACCATTTCTATTGGAGTAGGGTGATTTATTGAAAGAAGTTGAGCCACTGAATCACCCAATCCACCATTTCGTTGGTGTTCCTCAGCAGTCACCACACAATTTGTTTTCCTAACTGACTGGAGTATCATTTCATTATCAAGAGGTTTAATTGTATGGATGTTGATGATTTCAGCATTAATACCTTTTTGTGAAAGTATCGTGGCAGCTTCAATTGCCTTCCAAACTAAATGTCCGGTCGCAATAATACTTACATCATTCCCTTCATTTAAAAGTATTCCTTTTCCGATTTCAAACACCTGATCCACAGGAATAAAATTTGGCACATTAGGTCTTCCAAATCGCAAATACACCGGCCCTTCATAATTTGAAATAGCTATGGTAGCAGCTTTTGTTTGATTATAGTCACAAGGGTTAATAACAGTCATGTTTGGAAGCATTTTCATTAATCCAATGTCTTCCAAAATTTGATGTGTAGCACCATCTTCACCAACCGTTAAGCCAGCATGTGAAGCACAAATCTTTACATTTTTATTTGAATATGCTACCGACTGTCTGATTTGGTCATAAACCCTGCCGGTTGAGAAATTAGCAAATGTTCCTGTATAAGGGATTTTATTCCCTATGGTCATTCCAGCAGCTACTCCAATCATATTTGCTTCGGCAATACCTGCCTGAAAAAAGCGATTTGGAAATTCTTTTTGAAATTTATCCATTTTAACGGATCCTGTAAGATCCGCTGCCAAAGCAACAATACGATCATTTTGCAAGGATGCTTCGTGTAATCCATCTCCAAAACCGTCTCGTGTTGATTTATTATTTATTATTTTGAATTCTTTCATTATTTTAAATTTATGCTAAGAGAACCTCCTGAAGATATGGTGAATTGTTTGTCATTGGTATAATAGGTGTTTCTGGCATTTTTTCTTCGATACGACAAGATATATGTTCCGGGTTGAATGACGAGAACTTGCTTCAACATACTTTCATCCAAATTTGTTACCCAAACAAGTTTGCCATCAATTTCCTGATAAATACTGCCAATCATATATGTTTGTGCAAAAACAACAGCCTTCCCTGGTTGAGGGACTTCTATGGTTGTTGTATGACTTTGTTTTATCTCAACTTTCTTAAGTGAAATTCTAGGTAATGTAAGAATCTCAAGATCATATTTTCCTACCAAATATTTTTGAATAAAATTGAAATCTTGAACATGAATTATTTCCTGTTTTCCTTCTTGATAAACAATGGCTTGCAAATTATTATAAGCCGTAATGCCTTTCACTTTTAGTTCCAATAATCCTTGTGGAGTTGATACAGGAATGATATTATGCTTGCCATGAATTAAGGCAACGTTTTCTTTTAATACTGGTGGTAAAGTATGAACAGCTATGTCGTAATTTGCAAAAGGATCAATAAATAAAGTGTCAGGAACGCCAGCATCGTTCATTGTGTGATAAAAATTATAGCGTATAATGCCAGTATTTGTTTCATAAAAAGTCATGTTGACCTCGGTTTCAGTGGCCTTACCATAAATGTCAAGAAGATTCACTTGAGATGTAGTGTTGTTCAATGCATTTGAAATTACAACATTGAGTATTTTACTGAATGATTGTTCATCCTTTGCATTGAAAAAGTTTCCAACACAATCTAATTGAGCTAACAGATCATCTGAAATCCCCAATCCAATAATAAATGGTTTTAGAATAATGCCTCTGCGTTGCAATGCCAAAGATACAGCACAAGGATCTCCGCTGCATTCTTCAATTCCATCAGTTATTAAAATAATGATATTACGAATATTCCCTCCAGCTGGAAAGTCATTTGCAGCAGCCGATAAGGAGTAGGAGATAGGTGTGGTTCCTTTCGGTCGAATAGCAGTTAGTTTTTCGACTATTTGGTCTCTATTATCTGGCCCAAATGCAACTTCCAATTTTGTATCCTTACAATCTTGTTTCGCTTTTGGACTGCGATGACCATAAGCTCGCAGAGCAAGTTCAACATCAGCAATATTTGATAAACTATCCACCAAATTGGTCAATAATCTTTTTGCAACATTAATTTTTTGTTCTTTTTCCCATTGCCCCCACATACTACCAGAACCGTCAAGTAGAAATAAAATCCTTGTCTTTGGGCTTTGTGCACTCATTTGTACTGAAATGAAAATCAATACAGAGAAAGAAATAATGAATTTTAAATTGAATGTTTTCATGTGATAGTATTAATAGTCACCCAAAGTCTCTTCCAATTGATTTAATGCAGTTATTAGTTGTTCATCGTTTGGCACTACTCCATGCCATTTATGATCATCCTCCATAAAATCCACTCCTTTGCCCATGATGGTATGCATTAAAAGAACAATCGGCTTGCCTTTAGCAGTATAATCTTTTGCAATATTTAATCCATTACTGATTTCATCAATATTATTACCATTAAGCTCAATTACTTGACATCCAAATGCATCCAGCTTTGATTTGAGATCCAGCAATGAAATTACATCATCAGTAGATCCGTCAATTTGCTTTTTATTGTAATCAATGGCAATAATTAAATTATCAACTTTGTGATGTGCGGCAAACATTAGTGCCTCCCAATTTTGCCCTTCTTGTAATTCGCCATCTCCTGTTAATGCATACACATATCGGTCATCATTATTTAGCTTTTTGGATAACGCACAACCAATTGCCGCACTCAACCCTTGCCCCAATGAACCAGATGCAATTCGAATTCCGGGAAGGTTTTCTTCTGTTGCAGGATGTCCTTGTAATCGAGTATTTAATAGCCTAAAAGTTTTTAACTCTTTGATGTCGAAATATCCTCGTCTGGCCAATATGCTATAAAAAACGGGCGATATATGACCATTTGATAAAAAGAAAACATCTTCGTTAATACCGTTCATATCAAAATGGGATGGATTGATTTTCATTTGCTGAAAAAACAAAACGGTTAAATAATCTGCACATCCCAAAGAACCTCCCGGATGTCCCGATTTTGCATGATTGGTCATCCGAAGAATATCTCGTCTAACCTGGCTGGCAATTCCTTCTAATTTCTTTGTTTCACTCACGTATACGCTACTTTATTGAAATTCAAAAGTATTATTAATTTAATCAAAAAAGGTAGCTGAATAATTGCTAGTTATCCCCAAACAAACTAATTTTTATATCCGATTAATTCATAATTTGTATTGTTTTGGTATTAGAAAAAAAACTGATAGTTTTTTTTAACAAAATCATAAAATCTTTGTGAAATATATATATTTGAAATCTTGAGAAAATGATTTTAGCCAATTTAAACAAATTAATCTCATTGATATGAAAGATATAAAATGGGGCGAATTACCCTTCGGATACCAAAAAACAGATTACAACGTAAGATGTTATTACCGTGATGGAAAATGGGGAAAGCTTGAGGTTTCTTCTTCTGAATATGTGAATATGCATATTGCAGCAACATGCTTGCATTATGGACAGGAATCTTTTGAAGGAATGAAAGCTTTCAAAGGTAAAGATGGAAAAGTTAGAGTTTTTAGATGGGAAGAAAACCATAAAAGAATGAATAATTCTGCATTTGGTATCATGATGGCCGAACTTCCACCTGAAGTTTTCAAACAAGCTGTTTTTAAAGCCGTTAAAATGAATATGGATTTTGTTCCACCCCATGGTACAGGAGCAGCCTTGTATATTAGGCCATTATTGATTGGTTCTGGTCCTCAGATTGGTGTCAAACCCGCTAATGAATATATGTTCATGGTTTTTGTTACACCGGTAGGGCCTTATTTTAAAGAAGGATTTACTCCTGTTGATTTCCTATTGACAGAAGAATTTGATCGAGCAGCTCCTCAGGGAACTGGAAATATTAAAGTTGGGGGTAACTATGCTGCCAGCTTAAGAGCAATGAAAAAAGCCCATGATAGTGGTTTTGCCAATGTGCTCTTCCTTGATTCTAAAGAAAAAAAATATATTGATGAAGCTGGCCCAGCTAACTTCTTTGGTATTAAGAATGACACCTATGTTACACCAGAGTCTCCTACGATTCTGCCATCAATAACCAATAAAAGCCTTTGTACTATTGCTGAAGAATTGGGTTTAAAAGTTGAAAGACGACCCATTCCTAAAGAAGAACTGGGTGAATTTGAAGAAGTAGGAGCATGTGGTACGGCAGCAGTAATTTCTCCTATCAAAAGGATTTATGATGATGCTACTGGAGCAGATTATTTATATTGTAAAGATGGTAAACCAGGTAAATGGTCAGTAAAATTGTATGAACATTTGCAAGGTATACAATATGGCGATTTGGAGGATAAATACGGCTGGATAGAATTTGTAGACTAATAAAAATGTAAATATAGAAAAGGTTGTCATGGTTTGAGCCTGACAACCTTTTATTAATTAAAACACGATTATGGAGAAGAGAACTATTGTTAAATTACCAGGTGATGGTATTGGAAAAGCAGTACTTGATGAATGTATCAAGGTATTGGATGCTGCAGGCTTTAATGCTGAATACGTAGAAGGTGATATAGGATGGGAGTTTTGGTGTAAGGAAGGAAATCCTTTGCCTCAACGAACAATTGATCTGATCGAGAAACATAAGATTGGGTTATTTGGTGCCATAACATCAAAACCAAAAGATGATGCATTTAATGAGTTATCTCCCGAATTGCAGAAAAAAGGATTGGTTTATTCCAGTCCGATAGTAGGATTGCGTCAGCATTTTGGCTTGGATATTTGTCTGAGACCTTGTCGTTCCTACACAGGAAATCCATTGAATTTTATCAGAAGGGGGCAAAATAACAGCATTGAAGAACCACAAGTTGATGTTGCTATATTCAGACAAAATACAGAAGGATTGTATGGGGGAGTAGAATGGTCGAATCCGCCTGCACAAGTTTATGATGCATTAATGACACATCCAAAATTCAAGAAGAATTTTGGTAGCACTCCTGTTGAAGAAATTTCAGTTTCAACACGTATTTTTACAAAAAAAGCAACTGAAAGAATTATTCGTGCTGCTTTTGAACATGCGGTTAAGTTCGATTATAAATCAGTAACAGTTTGTGAGAAGCCCAATGTCATCAGGGAAACTTCTGGCATGATGTATAAAATGGCACAGCAAATTCAAAAAGCTGATTATCCTCAAATTGAACTGTGGAATACCAATATCGATGCACAAATGATGTGGTTAACCAAAAATCCAGAGATTTATGGTGTTATTGTAGCAGGTAACATGTTTGGCGACATTGTTTCAGATGGATTTGCTGGCTTAATAGGTGGACTTGGTTTTGCTTGTAGCGCTCAAACAAATCCAGATAATGGAATTGCCATTTTTGAGCCTACTCATGGTAGTGCACCGAAATATGCAGACTATCCTGTTTCGATTGTTAATCCAATTGCTATGATTGAATCGGCTTGTATGATGTTGGAATATATTGATGAAATTGAAATTGCGACCAAAATTCGAAAGGCCGTAGCTGAGGTAGTTACTGAAGGAAAAGTTCGAACTTACGATATGATGAAGATGACTGGAAAAGCAGATGTTATTAACAATGGTGCTGCATCCACTCAAGAGATGGCAGCTGCCATCATTAATAAGTTTAAAGCATAGAATGTAGTTATTGAGCAATCAATAATATAAAGAAATGGGTGTGTGATTTAGGTCATTACACCCATTTGATTTATAGGCTTTTACAATTAATTACATATAGGTAATTAATTGATTATTAATAACAATATTACTAGGTGGTAATTAATTGAGATGTGTTGAATAACAGTCCTTTATAAAATGAAACTGATTATTGTATTTTTGTAGGAAATTGTTTTAATAATTATTAAGAAATTGATTTACCAATTTGAAATATTCAGGAATTTAGGTTTCACAGAGAAACGAACTTTAATACTTCATCTCTTTTTTTCATTTATTGAGGGTTTAGCTCTAGGTGTTTTTGCTTTAAACGAGTTTGTGTTTATTCGCAGTTTAAAAGGTACCGATTTTCAATTAGGGCTTCTCTTTTTAATCATGAACTTTGTTTTGCTTTTCTCAGTAGTGTTTACTGAGTTTCTAAAAAGATATAAAAACAAACGTAAACTATTAATTTATGTTGCCTTATTGACCAGGCTGCCTATGTTATGTTTTCTGCTTTTTCCAAAGGATTTACAAATTCTTCTTTCTTCAGAATTTTACCACCTAATGTTTATTGCTATATTCTTTATTTACTATTTAGCAAAACCAGTGGTTCTGCCGATTATCAATTTGTATTTAAAAAACAATTACAAGGATCAGAATTTTGGAAAATTATTCAGTTATTCGACCATGATAAACAATGCAACTATGATAGTTGCAACTTTTTTGTTCGGCTTGCTTATGGATTTTGATTACAATTGGTATCGAATTGTTTATCCATTTCTTGGTATTTTGAGTGTCGTATCTATAGTACTGCTTAGTTATATACGTGTTGATATTATTCATACAGTAATCAAAGTGCCTTTTAAAATAGCTTTGGTCAATTCAATTAAAAACTCATTTCAAATCCTAAAATCAAACAAAGCTTATCGGGATTTTGAAATCGGTTTTATGCTATATGGTTTTGCCTGGATGACATGTTTTACAATAGTTCCAAAGTTCTATAGTGAGATTTTATTTCTAAATAACACCGCTGTTGCTTTCTATAAAAACTTCTACTATGCAATTGCAATAATTTCATTGCCATTTTTTGGGCGCTATTTAAGTAAAATTGATCCCAGAAAATTTGCAGTGCTCAGTTTTTCCTTTATGCTTTTAACTATTCTATTTTTGGCATTGACCGAATATATTCCTTTCTATTTCGAATTTCGAACAATCAAAGTATATTATATGCTTATTGCTTCGAACCTTATGTATGGATTGTTTGCTGGTTCTATGCCATTGATATGGGGAATCGGATCTGCTTATTTTTGTAAAGTTAATGAGACAGCCGATTATCAAGCAGTTCATTTAAGTTTAGTTGGAGTAAGAGCAGGTTTTGCACCCATAATTGGAATCATTTTGCTTCAAGCCTATAACTATTCAGTTACGTTTAGTGCAGGTATGGTAGCTTTACTAATTGCAATTATTTATATGAAGTATAGTCAAAGAATA
>JABINZ010000098.1 GCA_018698135.1 Bacteroidota bacterium | reverse complement strand
TGTGAATTTCCAAAGTTCAGTCTTGGACAGATCTCTTTTTTATTATACCTTTACTTAACATATATTTTTTTACACCAATGATATTAATCTTTATTTTGGTATCATTGGTGTTTTATCAACATTCGACTTTGAACAACTTCAATATTTATTAAGGTTCAATAATACTAAAATAATTTCATTTTTATACCTAAATATATCTTACGGCCAATTACTGGACCCCATGTTCGGGTGGCATCAAAATTCAAACTAAAAGGTTCGTCATAAAACTCAATAGGTTCTGCTTGCGTAAAATTGGTCGCATTTTCAACTCCCAAGTAAACTTCCCAACTCTTGAATCGTCTGGTTACTTGCCCATTCATAATAAAAAATGAAGGACTGTATTCCTGAGGCATGATTATTTCAGCAGTATCCGTAAAAATTATCTTTATGGGTAATCTACTTTTATCGTTGTATTGTAAGGTGTAATCGAATTGCCATTTTTCCCATTTAGTGGAATAAGATAAACTCAATAATGCTTTTGACTTTTTACTCATCAACTTATCTTTTAACTCTCCTAAATAAGTTGTTTTAACATCATTGAAACGATAAGCCACAAGCACATCCAATCCTTCAAGTGGTTCAAATGAAAACTCTGCCTGTGCGCTATTGGCATAGGATTTACCATCGTAAAAGTTTAACATGCCATTCAACTCATAAATATGGATCAATTCGCCACAAACATCCATATCTACTATCATTTGCCTGATAAAATTGGTACGATAGAAATCAATATTCAATAAAGCTTTACGACCAAAAACCATTAAATCTCTGGAGAGAAATAAACCATAATTCCATGCTTCCTCCATGGTTTGTTCATCCTCAAAAATAATTTGCTTATTGGTTAATAGCAAACCCGTGTTTTCAGTTAAAATACTTGGAAAACGATAGCCCTTTCCTCCAGATGCCCGAATTGTTGTATTTTCATTTAATTTATAACGAACATGCAATCTGGGTGTGAAAATATTGCCAAAATGATTATGATAATCATCTCTTATACCTGCTATTAATGCGAATTTATCATTTGGCTTAAAAGTATATTCCAGAAAAACACCCGGAATAATATCCTCGCGTTGGAAGACCTGAGGATTGAGTGTATCCTGAGTCAATTTCTGATCATAATTATCATAAACAACAGAAGCACCAAGGGTATAATTATGAACACTGCTTCCAATGTAGGATTGATACAGAAAATTGCTATACCAACTACTTTGCTTGGCATCAAAATTATTTAAACCATAATAGGAGTTTTGCTCATGCAACTGAAATGAATGAATCATTGCCAAACTGGTATTTGCTTTCTTTTTTGACACATGACCAGCTTTCCAAAAAGCACTTAGCCTACGGGTATCGATTCCAATTCCGTATGCATTTCGTGTTCCCAAATCAGTTGATTCATTAAATCCAAGCTGACCTCCACCCTTTTGTTCGCTGATGTAATTAACACCAAATTGTGTCATTAATTTTTCACTTTTGTATTTCCAGCGGTTGAACACATTATATTGTCTGGAAGTTGGAATGTCTAAGAAACCATCTCCATTAAGATCAATCTTATTTTGAAATTCATTGGCATGGACGAATACCATCGTACTCCATTTCTTATTCAGTTTCCAGGCAGAATATAAATTACCTTCTACACGTTTAAAATTATTTCCAAATAAGTTTAAATAAAAGCGTTCTGCCGTATCTGGTTTTTTATATTCATAATTAATCTGCCCAGTTATTGATTCAAAACCATTTCGAACAGATGCTGTTCCCTTGCTAATGGATATTGATGACAACCAAGGTCCAGGTACAAAAGTTAATCCATAAACTCCAGCAATACCGCGCATTTCAGGAATATTCTCAAACTGCATTTGTGTGTAAACACCCGACAAACCCAACAGTTGAATTTGCTTGGCACCGGTTACTGCATCTGAATAACTTACATCCACAGAAGCATTTGTCTCAAAACTTTCAGCCAAATTGCAGCAAGCAGCTTTGGTCAGCTCGGAACTGGTAATTATTTGAGTTGCTATTGGATTTGTATTGGCATAAAATGAACTTCCTCGTTTTTCTTTTACTTCATATTCATCCAGATTAATGATCGCTTTTAGAACAATTTCCAAATTGTTTTGTCCATTCTTAATCTTTAAAGTATCAGATTGATAGCCTATAAAACTGACAACTAATGTCGTTGTTTTATTCTCTAAAAATCGAATCGAAAATGCTCCATTGTTTGTGGTAGCAGTTCCTTTGTTTGTTCCCATCCAATAGACACTAGCGCCAACCAGAGCTTCTTTTTTCCCTTCCAATTCACCATAGACATAACCTTTCAGATATTCTTCTGATTTTGAAGGATTCTGAGCTGCTAAGTCATGGGCTATAAAGCTTATTATTATAAGTAGTAATATTTGTTTCATTAATACATAATTATCTAATGATTACAAGATTTGTTTCGATCAGTATCACATCCACAATCTGCACCTCCACAGGAATGCTTCATCTCAGCATTTTTGTCAAGAAGCAATCTTATTCCCATAGCAGCCATCACAATAGCCACCAAAACTATGGAAACAAGTATTAATTTTACTAACATTCAATTTTTTTTGTTGTGAATAAAGATCTGAATTACCTAAAGCATCTATGCTAAATAGGCAAGAAGCTTATCTTTTCAAATTAGAAATACCTGATTTATGACACATTTATCCTGCTTAACTAGTGCTAACTTGTTATTATTCTTTATAAATGAAGAATTAATGTATCCTTGATACTCTTCAAATATCAGATAATCAGGCTTATGAAGAGTAGGATTATTTATAACTTGCTTGAAATCGACAATAGTTTTAAGGAAATCATGATCAAATTTCAGGTAAAGAATAGCATCACTACAACACGCTTTCTTTTCACCACTATATGAATTAGCATTCCAATTCATAGAAACGTCTACAACTTCACCATGACAATAGTGCAGGTCGATAGTAAAACCAGTGGTGATTACGAGAATCAATAAGGCTAATGTTATGTATGCAATTTTTTTTAGAATCATGAGACTTACTTACCTCAATTATATTGCCAAACATGTAGTTTTTTTAATGTTTGTAAAACAGCCTTAATCGGTCAGTTCATTATCCACTTTTTTCATCCATTCCGGTAGTTGTCTAGCTGCCGCCATTTCTTTATAGACAACACTTACCTCACGAGCAGGATTCCCATAATAAGTTGCATTTCCTTTTAAAGATTTTGTGACCAAAGAGGAAGACAATATGGTTGATTTGGCTCCAATTCGAATGGATTTAATAATGCCAACCTGACCCCAAACAGTTACATCATCTTCAATAATTGTTTTACCGGCTATACCTGTTTTGGCTGCGAACAAACAACGCTCACCAATTTCTACACCATGAGCAATATGAATCTGATTATCAATTTTAGTATGTTTTCCGATGATCGTATCACCCGAAACGCCTTTATCTACCGTACATCCTGATCCAATATGAACATCATCATGTATAATAACCCGCCCACAGGAAGGCCACTTTTCAAATTGAACTCCATCGCCTTTATAGTAAAAAGCATCACCTCCAATAACCGTATTTGATTTGATTTCCACCCTATCGCCTAAAATACTTCCATTATGAATACTAACGAATGGATGAATTATGCAGTTTTGGCCAATTTTTACATCAGGCGCAATATAAACGCCCGGAAAAATTTTCGTTCCAGCTCCTATTTCAGCTTGCTTATGTATAAGTTCACCATTTTGTGGAACGTCTTCTTCCACCCAAAATTTATTCACCAGCTTTTTATAATCATTAAACGGATTATCACTAATCAACAAAGATTTTCCTTCCGGGCAGTCAACCTCTTTATTGATTAAAATAATGGTGGCCGCTGAAGTCAGTGATTTTGTATAGTATTTTTCAATATCAACAAAGGTTAAATCGCCTGCTTCAACTTTATGAATTTCATTAATACCATGAATCAATCGTTGGCCATCACCCACAAAAGATATGTCAAGAATATCACTTGCCTCTTGAACAGTAATAGGTTTATTCAGCTTCATTGCTCTATAAATATCATTTATTTAAAGCTCAAACCTACATGAATTTTAAGAAGATTGAAACAGAATCTGATTACAAAAATGTATTCTTTCTATTGCTTAATAAATTTGGTATAAATGGGTTTATTCAGTTCACCACTCAATTTCAAAATATAAACACCCCTTGATAATGTTTCGATATTAAGGCGATCGTTTACTTGACTATTTAAAACAATCTCACCCTGTGTATTTATAAATGCTATATTTTCATAACCATTCAATAATTCTGGCTTTAAATAAATGAAATGACTGGCAGGATTGGGATATACAAGCATAAAATCATTCTCTTCATTTTCAAAAATAGTTGCTGGCAGATCCTCTAATAAATTTGACTCTTCAGCTTGTAAAATAACTTTTGTTGCCTGATCCTGAATGAAGGAAATTGCTATCATTTCATCCTTTTCCCAGTCGGGGTGATAAGCATATTTTCTGTTAATAGTTAGCGAATCACCCATGTTCATTAATGAAATACTACCGAAGTAAAGTGAAGCTCTAAAAACATCATGATGAACACTTTCTCCATTTGGAGATGCATAATTGATTTTCTTTTCAGCCAATTGTACATATAAATCCAACATATTTGAAGGATTGGTATCAATTTTAGAAATAGTGGTTTTAACATTAATTGAATCTATGCCATCTCTTTCCTGCATCACATTGATGCGAAATGCCGAATAAAGACCCAAGTGTGCATCCAAGTCAGTTGGTTTTATTGTAGGACTTTGAATTGGGATGACACTACCATTGACAACAACTCTTGGCGTGCTTCCATAAATGCCATAAAAGTTTGTTCTTGCATCATTTTCAGCCATATTATGCATCGAAAAAATGCATCCAGGATAAGGTCTGCTCGGATGATAAGCAATGTGTATCACATCCTGATGTTGATCAAGAAGTGAATATAAGGCTGGGTTTTTACTGGCACATACACTACACCAGCTATTGGTAAAATGCTCTACAATTGATCTTTGATTTGTTTGAGCATGCAAACGCATACTCATGAGTGCAAGCAAAATTAGATATACTGTCTTTTTCATCTGTTTATAATTGTTTTTTTAAGGTCAGATGGAACTCACATGATAATCATCCCTTTATGTGAGGAATATTTCACTCATGTTCGTTTCATATCCTATTTTCCCTCTTAGACGATGGAGGATTTATAACCTTACAAATTAATTCATTATTAAAAATCCATCCATGAGAATTGCAGTGTCAATTATATAAATGAAATAGTCATAATAAATTCAAATAGACGCCATATGGTTTATGATTTCGCCCGTATATTGTATTCAATTATAAAACAGTTTAACATGAGAAATTGGATTTTCAGCGGTATTTTCACACTCTTTCTAGTCGGCTATTTGTGTATTTACATCTACACAGATAAACAAGAAGTACCCACTCCCACTGAAATTGTCGAGGAAAAAGAAGGAAATTACAAAGATCGCTTAAGCTGGTTTGATGAAATGCATCGGGCAGAAGCAGGTTTGAACTGGCAAATGCAAGATATTAATTATAGATTAAATCGAAGTAGACATTATGCATCCTCCTTTAGAAGATCATCAAATTCGATTAGTCTGGCTGATGGTTTGGTAAAAGGATCGTGGTTTGAGAAAGGCAGTAAAAATCAATCAGGACGAATTCATTTAGCTGAATACGACACTTTCACAAATGAAATTATTTCAGCTTCATCCGGGGGTAACATTTGGATAGGAAATTTGGATGGTAGTAATTGGAAAAATATCAATGATCAATTCAAAATTCCAGATATTATTTCTGTCAGGGTTTTGTATGTGAATAATAACCGTAGAATATTGGTTTCTTCCGGTAAATTTGGTATCGAAGGAGTTTATTATACCGATAATGATGGGAAAAACTGGCAAATGGCAAATGGTCTGGCAAACATTGCAAATTGGGGAAATATCCACCGCATGGTCATTCCTTCAGAAAAACCGAACCACATTTATTTACTTGCTCAGGAGTGGGATGCAACAAACTGGGAAGCAATCACATCCATTTACAAATCAACAAGCAGTGGTGATAGTTTCACCCAAATATTAAGTTTTTCATCTGCAACTTATGGAAGTGTTTCCAAATTTGATTTGTGGTGCAACTACTATAATTCCTCCAATCCATACTTGCTCATTAATAATGAAATCAATATAATTCAAGCAGATAATCAGTTATCAACTGTTGGAAGTGCAAGCTATAATGAAAATGGCAATGTTTACTTATGCGGCTATCAAGATGCATCAGCTACTGTATTATATATCGCTGTCAAACAATCAAGTGGAACCGCTATTTACAAATCCGCTGATGGAGGTTCTGTATGGACCTACCAATCAGATGTATCTGAAAGTCCATTTAGAAGAAGTAGTTTTTGTTGTTCAAGCACCAACCCGAATAATTTATATTTCGGAGGTGTAAATTGTTACCGCAGTTACAATGGAGGTGCTGGCTGGACACAAGTTAATCTGTGGTCTCAATATTATGGAGATCCTGAAAATCTTTTGCATGCCGACATTCCCGGCATTAACTCTTTCGTTATACTCGATAAAGAAAAAGTGTTTATAAGCACCGATGGCGGTTTATATGTTTCAAATGATTCGCTGAAAAGCGTTAAGAACCTTTCTTTGCTAAATCATAATGTCAGTCAATATTACTCTACCTATACATGCCGCTTTGATCCCAATGTAGTACATGCTGGAAGTCAGGATCAGGGTTATCAGCGAAGTCTGGATCCAGGTAATATACTTTCATTCAAACAAATCATCAGTGGCGATTATGGACATATTGTATCAGGAGATTTAGGATCCAGCATATGGATGGTCTACCCGGGATTTGCCATTTATTATCCCAATATTAATTTGAGCACCAGTAGTAAACGTTGGGATTTTGCCATGTCAGGCAATTTCTGGATTCCTCCACTTTTAGAAGATACCAATGATCCTACAAAAGTATATTTAGCAGGTGGTAGCTCAGGTTCAGGATCTCACATATTTCATTTGAGTTACAATGGTGTTTCTGTTAGTGCTATAGAAGGAAGCTTTAATTTTAGCCGTAACAATTCGAAAATTTCAGCAATGGAATATTCGCCCTTGAATACAGATATTCGTTATGTTGTAAGCAGTAAGGGTGATTTTTACCTGTCGACTGATGCTGGCATAAACTGGACACTTCAATCATTTACACCTGATTTTGGTGCACATTATTTTTATGGAGCAGATATCTTGGCTTCAACTAAAGATACTGCAACTGTTTATATTGCTGGAAGCGGTTATTCTAATCCTGGGGTTTATGTGTCACACGATTATGGAAAAACTTTCACAGCTCTTGATTCTAACCTTCCATCTACCTTATTTTATAAAATTGTTACGGATAAAGAAGAAAAATATCTTTTTGCAGCTACTGAAGTCGGACCTTTTGTTTTTGCCTTGGAAACGAATACATGGTATGATTTAGCTGAAGGAATAGCTCCTGATCAAAACTATTGGTCAGTCGACTATATTCCGGCTATCAATACAGTGAGATTTGGAACTTACGGACGGGGAATATGGGATTTTGTGCTTTGTGATTCGAGTGAAGCTTGGGTTACTGCATCCTTTAGTAAGCATATTAACTTCCTGGATGTGCAGTTTCAAAACACCAGTATTAATGCAGATTCTTTCTATTGGGATTTTGGAGATGGAAACTTTTCAAACAGTGAAAATCCATCACATAGTTTCCCAACAGGCGGGAATTATGAAGTAAAGTTATTTGCCATCAACTCCTGTTTTACAGATAGCATAGTAATAGATTTATCCGTTTACAGTATTGGAATAAAGGAACAAAAAACAAATGCAGCTATTCAGGTTTACCCCAATCCATCAAATGGAAAATTTAGTCTTTCCTATCATACTAAATCAGCTGAAATCAGAGATATTTCCATCCAAATAGTGGATTTAAAAGGACAGCAGATTTATACTGAGAATTGTGAGGTCAATAACTCGAACTTCTTTAAAGAGTTTAATTTCGCCAAACTTAGTAGTGGAATTTACCTGATTCGAATTGAAGATGCAGGCGTTCTAAGCTATCAAACTGTGCTTATTCAATGATAAACAATTTTGCTTGAGTAAGAGATTAGTATTGACTTATTCACATAAACACGAGTTTTATTAACTTCGACTTATTATTTCAAGCATGCTATAAACGAAAATATCTACAACAAATAATTAAAACTGATGAAAACATATAAAATATCCTTACTCTTTCTCATTTCAATTTTTATTTTGTCGAGCATTTCCTGTGAAAAAGAAAGCACACCCGGCATACTTGAAGTTTTTGTCAAAGCAGATGGACAAAGGACAGCGAATGTGACAGTAAAATTGTATCGTAGCGAAGCAGGTAGAACAGCAGATAGCTTATTTATGTCAGAGGTAACACCTTCTGCAAATTTTGAAACCATTGGAGCAAAATTTCCAAATCTGACTTCACAAACATACTATATGAAGGTTAATTTTTCTAATGGATTGAGTTCATTCGAAGGTAGCGGACAGTATTACGTACCTCTAAATGAAACGACTACCTATGAAATTGTATGTACTAAAAAGCCAACCGGCAACCTGAAGGTTTTTATACGAAAAGATCTTCCTAGCGGAGTTTATATGGGTGGAATAACTGTAGACCTCTACACAAGCAAAGCAGATCAGGATGCTGCTACAAATCCTTTGCAGTCGAGTAATACATCCAGCATTAATCCAAATATAGATGGTGCTGTTTTCGACTACTTACCTTTTGCACGCTATTACCTGCGCTCCAATTTTGTTTCGGGTAGTAACGATTATGAAGGAAAAGGCGACTTGTTGGTTCCTATCAATACAACTACTTCCTTTCACTTGGTTTGTACTCAAATATAATCGATCGTTTTAATACTACATGAGATCGATAATATTGTATTTACATTAATTGAATTACTGTCTTAAACTGAAATAAGTCTTGTGATTCTTTGAGTTTTTGTGTCTTAGTGACTATTTTTATTATGTTTTATGCCACAATGACTCTAAGACTCGATTCCTTCTTGCTACAGGCAGGAATTTACCAAGCATATCAGGAAAAAGTGGAAAAGCAGTATTTCATTTTTCGAACTCACGTTTAATTATGCTGATAAGATAAACTTCAGATGTACTTTTTGTAGATGAAATCATTGTACATAAATAGCGCTCTTTCCATCCAAAAAGCTTTGCTAAATTTGTAGCAACAAAAAAATCATTTTCATGGACCAACAAATCAATTGGAGTACAATTAAAAAGTATCAGGAAATCCTTTTCACATTTCATGAAGGTATTGCTAAAATCAGTATCAACAGACCTGAAAAACACAATGCATTTACGCCACTTACCGTTAGTGAAATGATTGATGCCATGCACATTTGCCGAACTGATCCCAAAATAGATGTAATCATTTTAACGGGTGAAGGAGGCAAAGCATTTTGTAGTGGAGGCGATCAATCAATTCGTGGACATGGAGGTTATATATCAGACGAAGGAACACCTCATTTGAATGTGCTCGATCTTCAGAAAATGATTCGTTCTATTCCAAAAGCTGTGATTGCCATGGTAGCTGGCTGGTCAATTGGAGGAGGCCATGTGTTGCATATTATGTGCGACTTAACCATTGCCGCTGAAAATGCTAAATTTGGACAAACAGGACCGAAGGTTGGAAGTTTTGATGGAGGTTTTGGCGCCTCTTATTTAGCGCGTATTGTAGGCCAGAAAAAAGCACGTGAAATTTGGTTTTTATGTGATCAATATGATGCACATGAAGCTAAAGATATGGGATTGGTCAATAAAGTTGTTCCACTAGTTTCGCTTGAAGAAACAACTGTTCAATGGTGTAAAAAGATTCAACAGAAAAGTCCTTTGGCTATTCGGGCATTAAAATCAGCTTTTAATGCAGACCTCGATGGACAAGCTGGCATACAGGAATTAGCAGGAAACGCGACTTTGCTTTACTATTTATCAGATGAAGCCAAAGAAGGGAAAAATGCTTTTCTTGAAAAAAGAGATCCTGATTTTAGTAAGTTTCCAAAGTTTCCTTAGTGTGTATTTTAGTCGTAGGCTGACTATAAGTCTTGCTACAACCGAATTTTACTAACACTTACTGTCTGAAGTCTGTTGCAAGACATTGCAGCTTAGGAACTACATACTTGATTGCAAAAATAATTTTCTTTCGTTTCTCACTCTATCTGTAGTCTGTTGTGAGGCATTGCAGCTTGGGGACTACAGACTTGAATGCATAAAAGTTTCCTTTAGTTTCATTTTCACTCAATACCTCAGCTTACTTCACTAATTTTCTTCATTTTTACATAACTTTGAGAGGACTAATGCCTCTTGATTATGCTTGAAAATATTTCAAATGAGAAGGTTTTCTTTTTAGATATTGAAACCGTGCCTCAATACAATGGATATGAAAATCTTCCTGAAAATTCTAAAAAATTTTGGGATCATAAAGCTGAATTCATCAAAACAAAAGATCTGGATCAAAGTCCGGAAGAAATATATCAACGGGCTGGAATTTATGCTGAATTTGGTAAAATTATTTGCATTTCAGTTGGATTGTTTTCTTTCAAAAATGGCAAGCTTCAATTTAGGGTTAAATCCTTTTATGGTGATGATGAAAAAGAAATTCTTCAAAGCTTTAATCAGTTAATGTCGACCTATTTTAATATCAAAAGCAACTATTTATGTGCGCACAATGGAAAAGAATTTGACTTTCCATATATTTCAAGGCGATTAATTATTAATGGCTTAACACTTCCAGAAGCATTGGATATACAGGGGAAAAAACCTTGGGAAACTGAGCATTTACTAGACACAATGCATTTGTGGCGATTTGGCGATTATAAAAGCTATACCGGGCTCAATCTGTTGTGCAATATCATGGATATTCCTACGCCCAAAGACGACATTGAAGGCAAGGATGTGTGGCAAGTATATTGGAAAGAAAAGAATATCAAAAGAATTGTAAACTATTGCGAAAAAGATGTAGTCGCTATCGCTCGTCTGTTTCAACGATTTAAAGGGATAGCCTTACTGAAAGAGGAAGATATTGAAATAATTGATTCATAGCAGGTGAATTTTAATACAATGAAGAAAGTTGTTATACTAAGTGGAGCCGGAATAAGTGCCGAAAGCGGTATTCAAACATATCGCGACAGTGATGGTTTGTGGAACCAATATGATTTCATGGAATTAGCCTCCCCACAAGGGTGGGCAAAACACCCAGAAGTAGTGCTTGATTTTTATACAGCACAAAGAAAAATAGTTCGTATAGCAAAACCAAACGATGCACACACTTATCTAAAAAAACTGGAAGAAAAATTCGATGTTACCGTAATTACTCAAAATGTAGATGATTTACACGAAAAGGCTGGTTCATCGAATATCGTGCATTTGCATGGTGAAATAATGAAGGCAAAAAGTGTACATGACGATAACTTGGTTTATGATTTAGGAGATAAAGACATAAAAATGGGCGATTTATGTGAACAAGGATACCAACTTCGTCCACATGTTGTGTGGTATGGCGAAATGGTTCCTATGATTTCCGAAGCTGCCCGAATTGCTTCTTCAGCAGACATTTTTATAATCATAGGCACTGCATTAACAGTTTACCCCGCAGCCAGTTTAATTGGCAGTGTTCCACAAGAAGCTCAAAAATATATTATCGATAAAGACATCCCAAAAATATCCTCATATCCCAATCTGCATTTTATTGAGAAACCTGCAACTGAAGGTGTGAAAGAATTAGTTTTAGAATTATTAAACGAAGTATAATGCAGCAAGCTCCCCAAAAGAGATGGATTCCAAAAGAAATTCCAAATCGGGAAATCATACAAAAATTATCTACCGACCTACATGTGAATGAAGTATTATCCACGCTGATAGCTCAAAGAGGAATCGATTCTTTTGAAGAGGCAAAGAAATATTTTAACCCAACAGTCGAAAATTTACATGATCCTTTTTTAATGAAGGACATGGATAATGCCATTGAAAGAATCCACAAAGCTATTGTTGATCAGGAAAATATAATGATCTACGGAGATTATGATGTAGACGGAACCACATCGGTGGCTTTGCTTTATCGCTATTTTTCAAATTTTTCAGATCATTTGCAATATTATGTTCCAAACCGTTTTTCTGAAGGATATGGGGTATCACACCTAGGTGTTGAAAAGGCTATTGAAACAAAAGCAAGTTTGATAATTGCTATTGACTGTGGTATTAAGGATAATAGGGAAATACAATTTGCGAAAGACAATGGCATTGATTTTATTGTTTGCGATCATCATACGCCCGGTGTTGATATTCCCAATGCATTAGCCATTTTAAATCCCAAACAAATCGATTGCAGTTATCCATACAAAGAATTGTCGGGTTGTGGAATTGGCTATAAACTTATTCAAGCCTATTCAAGCCAATCGGCCTCAAGTGTTGATCCACTTGATTTAATAGATTTAGTAGCAGTGAGCATCGCTTCAGATATCGTACCTATAGTTGATGAAAACAGAGTTCTGGCTTATTTGGGACTTCGTAAATTCAACAAAAATCCCTTGCCAGTTTTTAAAATTATGTTGGAAAATCTCGATCTAAAAAAAGAGTTAAATATTACCGATTTAGTTTTTATAATTGGCCCACGACTAAATGCATCAGGTCGTTTATCTCATGCCTCCAATACTGTGGACCTTCTTATTAAAGATGATGCTGATGAGATTAGAAAAATTGCTGGTGAAATAAATGAAATAAATTTACAAAGAAGGGAACTTGATCAGGAAATAGTTGAAAATGCGCTCAAAATAATTGACAATGATGAGGAACTCAAAAAGCGCAAAACTACTGTATTATGGGACGCTGGATGGCATAAAGGAGTCATTGGCATTGTTGCTTCCCGATTGATTGAAACCTATTACAGACCTACTATTCTGTTAACTGAATCGGAAGGTGTTTTGGTGGGTTCAGCACGATCTGTGTTTGGATTCGATCTTTATCAGGCAATTAGTCAATGTTCTGAATATTTAGACCGTTTTGGAGGACATCAATTTGCAGCAGGATTAAGCATGAAAAAAGAAAACTTTGAAGCTTTTAGCAAAAAATTCGAAGAAGTTGTTTCTTCCACCATACTGGAAGAATGCTTAACACCTTCCATCCTTTATGATATTGAAATGCCCTTGGAATTTGTTAATATGAAAATTATTAATACTATTGACCGTTTAGGTCCTTTTGGCCCTTCCAACATGAAACCTCGTTTTGTAAGCAAAGGATTGAAGTTAGCTGAAACAGCCAGAGTAGTTGGCAAAGATCATCTTAAACTAGCCATTCAATCCGATAAAAAACTAACGTTCAATGCCATTGCATTTAAGCAAGCTTATCAGCTAGAAGCACTGAATAACGGCAAAGCATTTGATATATGCTACACGCTAGAGATTAATGAATGGAATTCATATAAAAATGTTCAACTCAACATCAAGGATATTAAAGTCTCCAGTTAATTTTATTATCTTTAATTTCATTAAAAGAACCCATTATGCAGCTTCAAGCCGAAGGACTTGTTAAAATATATAGAAGACGAAAGGTTGTTAACCATGTCAATATTGAAATCAACAGAGGTGAAATTGTAGGATTACTTGGGCCGAATGGTGCCGGAAAAACAACTACTTTTTATATGATGGTCGGATTGGTTAGCCCATATGCTGGAAATGTATATCTAAACAATGAAAACATCACCAAGCTCCCTATGTATAAGCGTGGGCAAATGGGAATCAGTTATTTGGCTCAGGAAGCATCCATTTTCAGAAAATTAAGCGTTGAGGATAATATCAAAGCTGTGTTGGAAATGTCGAAAATGACAAAAAAAGAGCAGAACTATAAACTGGATAGTTTGTTGGAAGAATTTGGCTTACAAAAAGTACGTAAATCCAGAGGCGATTTGCTTTCGGGAGGTGAACGAAGAAGAACAGAAATAGCCAGAGCTCTAGCCATTGAACCAAACTTTTTTTTGCTGGATGAACCCTTTGCCGGAGTAGATCCCAAAGCGGTTGAAGATATCCAATCAATTGTAGCGCATCTTAAACATAAAAATATTGGCATTTTAATTACCGATCACAATGTACAAGAAACGCTTTCAATCATCGACCGTGCATACCTTATGTTTGAAGGAAAAATTCTTAAATCAGGAACTGCCGAAGAATTAGCCAGAGATGAACAGGTCAGAATGGTTTATCTAGGCCAAAATTTTGAACTTAAAAGGAAAGTATTTGATTGATAAAACAAGTTAAACCTAATTCAAACAATGATAAGAACAGAAAAACTAATCGCATTTTTGTTAGGAATCTTCATTCCCTTTTTACTAACGGCATATACTGGAGAGGTGCATTCAAGCTTTAAAACACCTGGTAATTTCCCAACAGGACTTACGTTTGATGGAACCAATATTTGGATTGCAGATCGTGGAACGGATCAACTCTATCAACTAAACAGAGAAACAGGACAAATTATCCGTAAAATATCAAGTCCCGGATACTGGCCTGAAGGACTCGCATGGGATGGTCAATATTTATGGAATGTTGATATCAAAGGAGGATTGCCATTGGCTGAAAATTACGATGGGAGTATTTATAAAATAAATCCAGATGATGGAATGATATTGCATACGATAAAGTCTCCAACTAATTCTCCTCGCGGACTTTGCTGGGATGGTAAGTTTTTGTGGTGTGTTGATAGTCAAAAAGATCAGATAATACAGTTTGATCCAAACGATGGAACGACTATAAAGTCATTCAAATCTCCTGCCTCTGATCCGAGAGGAATTACTTTTGATGGCAAGTATCTTTGGGTAAGCGATCGTGTTTCCAACCAACTATATATGGTAGATCCAAAAACCGGATGGGTATTAATTGTTGCCGATGCTCCGGGTGAATTCACTGTTGATTTGTGTTTCGATGGAAAATTTATATGGGCGGCAGATCATGAGAAAAAAGAAATATTTAAACTAAAAATCAATGATGGGGTAAATTTCAGTCGCACAAAACCCGTGAGAGCTAAAATTACCTACACCCATCAAACAACTAATTTTGGGCCCGGAAAAGTAAAGGAGCTAAACATTCATTTGGCTTTGCCTAAAAACAGAGACAATCAAATTATTGAGCAGGACTTTGAATATACAAGCTCACCCACCACCATAGTCACTGATAAGTGGGGACAAAACACCGCAAGGTTTTTATACATGAATTTGGCCGCAGGTCAAAACAGAACAATATCCTTGATCACTCGAGCCTCTATTTTTGATGTCAGGTATTATATTTATCCGGAAAATGTTGGTTCAATGAGCAGCATTCCAAAAGAGATAAAGAGCCTTTATTTAAAAGATGATATCAAATACCAGATTAATCATCCCCTCATTAAGTCGGCATTAAATGAGGCAATTGGAGATGAAAAAAATCCCTATTGGATTACACGTAAAATCTATCAATATTTGATGACAAAGCTATATTATGAGATGGTTGGTGGCTGGAATACAGCTCCTACTGTTCTAGAACGAGGCAATGGAAGTTGTTCCGAATATACTTTTGTTTACATTTCTATGTGCCGCGCAGCAGGAATACCTGCCCGCTATGTGGGTTCTGTTGTTATTCGAGGAGATATGAATGCCATGGATGATGTTTTTCATCGTTGGGTAGAAGTGTATTTACCAAATTATGGTTGGATACCTGTTGACCCTAGTGGCGGAGATAGTGATTCACCACAACATCAGGCAAACTATTTTGGCCATTTAAACAATCGCTATTTGGTAACCACCGAAAGTGGTGGTGGATCGGAGACTTTGGACTGGACTTATAATTCTCACCAATTTTGGTCGACTTTGCCAAAAACATTGGTTGTTTTCGAAAATTATGCAGATTGGGAAGCCATCTTAACAAAATAAATTTTTCTATTTATCCAGATCATTCAATTGCTATTCATATCAGAGTGCTGAGTATCTGATATTGCATTACCATCATTTTATTTATTATGAGAAAAATAAGTACGCATAACTTGAAATTTTTGTTGTTAATTCCATTATCAATCATCATTATGAGTTGTTCAAAGCAGGAAACAGTTACCATTAAGATTTTTGAAACCAGCGATGTTCATGGGGCAATTTTCCCTTATGACTTCAATACAGACAAAGAAGTTGATCATTCGCTAGCTCAATTAATGACCTATATAAAGCAAGAAAGAGCTAATAAAGAACAGGAAGTAATCCTGCTTGATAATGGTGATATTCTTCAAGGTCAGCCCATCGTTTATTACTCCAATTTTGTAAAAACAAAACAAGAGCATATTTGTGCTAAAGTAATGAATTACATGGGCTATGATGCGGCTACGGTTGGCAATCACGATATTGAAGCCGGACATGATGTATATGACAAACTAGTTCATGAATTTGATTTTCCATGGATGGCAGCCAATGCCATGAAAGAAGATGGGACAACTTACTTTCAGCCCTATCACATAATCAAACGCAAAGGATTTAAAATTGCCATTTTAAGTTTAATAACACCAGCTATTCCAAATTGGTTGCCCGAGCAAATATGGTCTGGGATGGAGTATTCAGATATGTTGGAATCTGCTAGCGATTGGATGGAAATACTTCAAAAAAATGAGAAACCGGATTTGATTATTGGACTGTTTCATTCAGGATTGGATTACACCAATAATAATCAAGATGAGCACACCTATAAAAATGAAAATGCAGTTGAACTGGTGGCTCAGAAAGTAGCTGGTTTTGATATCATATTTGCAGGACATGATCATCAAGCAGTAAATAAGTTTATTGAAGGACCAAATAAAAAGAGCGTTTTGATACTTGATCCAGATAATTCAGCAAAATTCATGGCAGAAGCAACTATTGTTTTCACGTATAATGAAGATTCAAAAGAATATGAAAAAGAAATATCGGGTAATTTAATTGCCAGCAATAACTTTATAGCCGACTCGGCTTTCATGGCCACATTTCAATCGGATTTCGAGGAAGTTAAATCTTTTGTTTCGACTAAAATTGGGATATTTAGCAAAAGCATTGACAGCAAAGAATCCTTTTTTGGTCCAGCTGCCTTTACCGATCTGATTCATAAAATTCAACTTGAAATAACAAATGCGGATATTTCATTTACAGCACCATTGTCTTACAATAGTGTTATTGATTCAGGAGAAATTTACATCAGAGACATGTTCAGGCTATACAAATACGAAAACTTGCTTTATACCATGTCGCTTAGTGGACAGGAAATTAAAGATGCTTTAGAATATGCTTATGGTTTGCGATTCGATGTAATGAAAAAAAGGAAAGATCATTTGATGCTTTTTGAAGATAAAGAGAATGAAAAACTACGACTGAAAAATGCATTCTACAATTTTGAAAGTGCAGCTGGAATTCAATATACTGTAGATGTAACCAAAGAAATTGGTCATCGCGTTCAAATTCTTTCACTTACAGATAAGCGAATATTTGATCCCACTGAAACCTATCAAGTAGCAATCAACTCCTACAGAGGACAAGGTGGTGGTGGGCACTTGACTATTGGATCTGGAATACAAAAAGATTCGCTGGCTGATCGAATTCTTACATCTACCGAAGTAGATTTACGCTATTTGGTCATGAAATGGATTGAAGAAAATAGTCCGGTAAATCCAGAAACCTTAAACAATTGGAAAGTTATTCCTGAAAAATATGGGGAAGCTGGAAAAAAATTAGACTGGGATATTTTATTCTAATTCTATAATGTGGAATTGGTTTTAATTCTTTTTTAAAGTTCATGCCCACAACCCTTGCAGAATTCCGCATTGTCATCATGCTTGTTTTCGTTGCAATTTTGACAAACATGCGTATTAACTTCAAGTTTCTTTTTCGTCATTTCGGCAGTTACGATACCTGTCGGAACAGCAATTATGGAATAACCCATTATCATAATAATGGAAGCAAGTGTTTGCCCCAGAACTGTAACTGGTGCAATATCTCCATAACCAACTGTTGTTAGTGTTACTATTGCCCAATAAATGCTTCTTGGAATACTGGTAAATCCACTTTCACTCCCTTCAATAATATACATCAAAGAGCCAAAAATGATAACCATTATTAATACAGCAGCCAAAAAAACAGCAATTTTATACAAACTACCTCTAAGAGAAATGATGAGGTATTTGGATGCTCCTAAAAAATGAACCAGCTTAAGTACTCTGAATATTCGCAAAAGTCTCAATACCCTGATAACGAGTAAATACTTATAACCAATTAAAAATAAGGAAATGTATGTTGGAAGAATGGCTAATAAATCAATAATTCCAAAAAAACTAAGGACATATTTAATTGGTTTTTTAACAGTTATAATACGCAGGATGTATTCGATAGTAAAAAGAATAGTCACTGCCCATTCAATAGCAGTTAGAAAAGGACCAATCTTAATTCGAATGCTGGGAACACTATCCAACATGACAATAAAAACACTAATAATGATAAGAATGAAAAGTGATATGTCAAAAAACTTTCCTGTTTTTGTATCTGCTTCAAAAATGATTGTGTGAAGTTTACACCTCCAGCTATCGTCTGCAAACTTTTGCGAGTTCTTCATGTATAATTTACCCTCTACTTATTTAAGAGCAATTTAAGCATAAAAATTAATTGTGACTCATTAATTAGCTAACAGCAAACAATCTGCTTGTGTTGATTGTTGTGGAATAATAATAAAACATGAAAATACAAATGGAGTAATTCTGCTTACTGAAGTTACATTTCTCCTATAAAAAACATAAAATTTGTTTAAAGTAAAATACAACATCTATATTCTCAGTCGGAATCGTTTCGCTTTTACATGATTTTTTTTCATTTGTCTGTAGGTAATTTCAAACGAAAAAAATTCATGTATATTTGATTTGTACAATGGAAAATCAACATAGCATTTTTGGCAAAATCTTGATTCAGGGTTTCATTATATTAATAATTACAACTATTACGATGCTGGTTGTCCGAATACAGATTGAAAAAAGTATGGTTTGGCAAATTGGCAATTTGGGTCTTTATAGTTTTGTGCTGATCAATCCTTTTCTGGCAATTAAATCGGAGAATTTGTCATCTTATATTACATATTCCGCAATTGTATTTGTAGCATTAATTATCGACTTATTCATTATTTGTTTGTTGCTTTCAGCTACTCACTTATCTGAACTCCATTCGCTTTTTCCTTTTTCAATTTTACCTCTAGTATGCTACCCTTTTGCTATGATATTAGGAGGAATAATCAGGAAAACAAGGAAAACGAAATCTTCTATTGAATAAGAACTTTTGTATTGCTACTTATTTCATTATTCTCAAACGAAACCAAATAAACACCTTGTGAAGGAATTGCAAAGGTTTGATAAGCAGAGTTTTCAATCCATTCTGTAAATAGCTGCTTACCTGAAACATCATAAATGCTTAACTGTCCATCGATTCTATTATTGCTTTTAAAAACTATTTCATGATGAGATGCGTATATCGAAACAACAGATTTTTCGGTTTCTGTAATAGATGTTGGATTATTGAAATCAACGGATTTAATGCTTCCTGCCTGAGCTAAATGAATCAGAAAACGCTTCTCATTATCACCAACTTCTGCCTGAAAACTATACTCTTTTTGCTGCTTAAAATCAACAATAGCACCTGTTTTAGTATCTTCCAAAATGATATCGTAACTAATCAATGCATCCTCAAAAGCATCAAGATCAAACTCCAATTTATGATGGCCCGATTGGCCTGGTTTGTAGTTTAATGGAATGATGGTATTGTTTTGAACATATCCAATCGTATTGATCGAATAATTAACTGCATCTAATTCTGTATATAGCTGAGGAACAATTTTATTGGAATGGAAAATTTTATAGGTATCAAAATCCCCATCAAACAATTCGCTTGCAGCCTCGTGTAACCTTAGCACTGTTGAATTCGTTAATGTGCCTTCAGTTACCTTAAAACGGATATAATTCCCTTTGTTAGCAGTTCTAAAAGGAACTGAGGTTTTATTAACTTTTACAGCATTGGACACGCCTATTGTTCCGCTTGAATAACCATTAGGAACAAAAACAAAAAATGCCTGTGTAGGGGGAATATAGCGTGTGCCTCCATTATTTCCAACACCTCCTACATATTCCATGTAATCACCAAGTCCTGAAAGTAAAGTGGCATCCCAAATATAAATACCATTATACACATTGGTTTTGGTCCAACCACTGGATGCATCCCAATCGATCGTACAAGGATACGGATTACCCACAAAATTATATCCATCATTTGATTTTGTTAATGCAATAGACTGGTTTCCTGTATTGTATGTCCCACTAAAACTAATCGTGGGAGAAGCTGTTTTGTAATAAATATCATAGCCCTTCATCACATCCAATTGTTCGTTGTTATAATGTGCTTGCCAACTATTGGTGTTTTCAACATATGAATAAACAGCAGCACCCCAAAATACATTGGTTGTGCTAGATGCTTTTGTTAGCGGTGACGACACATAGTGCCATCCTGCTGAGGGCATATATCTTTCTATTTTATAATTCCCAGAACCCAAAAGATTCGATGACGAGCCTGCATCAATTAAGGAGGCAATAGCTGATGAACTCGCTTTCAAGGTAAAATCGCCATTGTTTGTAAAATCGTTATATACTTTAACCAAATCACCCGCTGAAACATTTACAGCAGCTCCAGAATTTACACTTAAATTATAGAAATGCGATTCCATACCGCTAATTGTTTGTGTAGTACTCCCATTAAATACAACTGTACCTGTACTTGCTGTTGAATCCAGCAATTGCCCTGCTGTTGCATTATTAGTCCAGTCACCATCCAAATATATAGTTCCTGAAAGATTAATATCACCATGACTACTCCCTGAACTTTGATTCACATAATCAAAACCACTTATGACCAAAGAAGAGCCAGAAGTAAGGGTTAATACAGCACCATTGTTCTTCAATTGAGCTTGTGAATTCATGCTACTGAGCAAACTCACAAATATTAAGATGATAAATATTCTTTTCATAGTTCGAATCGTTTATTTGTAAATAATGTGTATTGACTCCATATATTTAATCTTTCTTTGAAACCATAAACTAGTCTTCAATACTAAAATTCAACTCAGTAATAGTAATATCAAATCTTGTCGATTGAGCATAAACAAAAACCTCCAAATAATCATTGGTTTCTAATTCCTCAGTTCCCTGAATTGAAAAACTATACTCAGAGCTTGTATTGGTTGGCGTTAATTGTGTCCAGTGAAGACGTTCAGTCCCATTTTTATAAACAGCAACTTTTACTTTATTACCTGATGCTGCCACTTTCAAGCTACCTGATACTGTATATGATGATTTTAAATCTTTTGTTCCAGTATATCTAAGCCTGTTGCTAACACCATTTGTATCAAACAATTCACCACTGGAAGAGTAATTTACTCCTTCTGCTTTATAATAAGTATTATGCGTTACAATACTGGTAGCCGTAGTATTTCCATGAATTTCTAATTCTCCTGAAGGCTTACTATCAGGCAATTCGGTATTTCCAAAGAAAAACCAGAAAGCATAGCTGGTAGATACGCCATTAATGTAAGTACCATCACCTACAAAAAAGTTATTTACAATTTTTGCATCTGATATAGTTGCAGAAAAAGCTGCGATATCAAGACCAATTGATGGCGAATCAATATCAAAATAATTCCCGGAAATCATGATAACATGAAAAGTACCCGAAGGAATAGTATAAAGACTGCCTGTGTTTTCTTCATGAACGTTTTGGACGTAAAAAACATGCTCTAGGTCACCTTTTAATTCTAGCCCATTTGAACAACTCACAATTAAATTTCTATCAACTACAAGCATTTCTCCTCCATCAAACACTCCTAAATCTTTACAACCACCAAAAATATTGTCAACCAATTGAACCTTGTTTGTAGAACCTGTTACATTAAACACTTTACTTCCAGCAATTGGAGCATATATAAATACAGTTCTTATTGTAAAATCCTGATTGCTCCCACTAATCATATTACTACTTCCTGTATAAACCAATTTGTCATTCGATTTATCAATACCATAAATAGTATTAGATACACCCATAATAATTCTATTACTACCAATATTTACAGTTCCATTTATTTCATATGAAATATTATCTTCTAGTATAATTTCGCCACTTACAGGGGATGGGAAATCCGCAAGTGATTTTACTAACACATGATTACTTCTTTCGCTAACAGATTTGCTGGAAATATAATCCCAATTAGGAGTTGAACTTGAACTTGTATTAAAATAAAAACCTTCACCATCTCCTGAAGCATCAGTTTGATAAACCATTAATCCTTGGGCAGCCCCTCCATATAAATTGCCAGAACCATCCAATAATCCACCTGCCTGACTGGAAAGAGTACGTTGAGCATATGTTATTCTTGGAATTAATAATCCTTTTCCTTGTCCAGTTGAGGGGCTGACGATATCTAATATTGCATTTGAATTAGGTGTTGCTCCAGTTGTACTTATTCCAATATTCTGGCTGGAGGTGATCTGGAATCCAGCTAGTAATATAGCTGCTAGTAGTATTATTCCTTTCAAATTTTTCATAACATTCACCATTATCTTTTTATTCAATCCTTTCATAGCGAAAATACTTTTTTGGGAATAGCTAATGCAAATATTTCGTACTACGCCCTGTATGACAATAACATACACTAAGCATTACTTTTGCATAAGAACATAGCTAATCCTCAATACTCATATTTAATTCCGTTAGTGTAATATTAAATGGTGTTGATTGAGCATAAACATAAACTTCCAGATAGTCGTTTGTTTCCAAAGTTCTGTTGCCATTAATGGAAAAGTTAAATTCACCAGTGGTATTTGATGGTGTTATTTGTGCCCAACCTATGCGGGTGCTTCCATTTTTATAAACAGCAATTTTTACTTTATTGCCGGAACTGGCTACTTTTATGCTTCCAGTTACAGAGTATGATGCCTTCATATCTTTTACCCCTTTATATCGCAATCGATTATGAACACCATTGGTATCGAATAATTCGCCACTAGAAGTATAATTAGCGCCAGATGCTTTATAATAGGTATTATGCGAAGCAATACTAGTAGCCGTTGTATTGCCATGAATCTCTAACGTACCAAAGGGTTCACTATCTGGTAATTCGGTATTTCCATAGAAAAACCAGGATGCATATGCAGAGGATACTCCAGTTAAATATGTTCCTGATCCTGTGAAAAAATTATGCGTAATTTTAGCATCAGCCACACTAGCAGATGCAGCGGTAATATTCAATCCGGTTAAACCAGTATTTACACTAAAATAATTATTCGTTATTTGAACAACTTCAAAAGATCCAGATGGAAATCTTATGGCTGTTCCTGCCAAATTGGATTCATACATATTGCTAACAAAAAAAACTTTGTTTAAAGTTCCTTTAAATTCAAAACCTTCACTACAGGCAATGGTCAGGTTCAGATTAATGACAAGACAATCTCCACCATTAAAATCTCCCAAATCTTTACAACCATAAAAAATATTATCCATTAATTGAATTTTATATGTTGAGCCAGTAACATCAAAAACCTGACTTCCCGTTGTTGGGGCATATAGCATTATTGTTCGAATAGTAAAGTCCTGATTCACAGAAGTTATCATACTACCTGTTCCCGTATAAACAAGTTTATCATCCGATTTATCAATTCCATGAATGACATTGGAAACGCCCATAACAAGCCGGGTGCTTCCCAAACTTACGGTTCCATTTATTTCGTATGTTACATTATCTGCTAAGGTTATAACTCCGCTAACAGCATCAGGAAAATCCGATACTGACTTAACAATTACATGATTATTCCGTTCAGTAACTGAATTATTTGAAATATAAACCCAATTGGGGGTGGACGTAGCACTTGTATTGTAATAAAATCCTTCTCCATCACCCGAACCATCCGTTTGATAAATCATTAAACCTTGTGCTGCCCCACCATGCAAATTACTGGAACCATCTAATAGTCCACCAGCCTGACCGGCCGTAGTCCTTTGTGCATAGGTGATTCTGGGAATAAGCAATCCTTTTCCTTGTCCTGTTGCAGGAGAACTTATATCTAATAAGGCATTTGAATTGGGTGTGGCAGCTGTGGTACTAATACCAACATTTTGTGCTTCAGCAGTTTGGCTGAACAGAAAAAAAAGACAAAAGAGTAGTATTAAACCATTTACAGTTTTCATTTCTTACGAGATTTAGTGGATTAATACTGAATTCTACAGCTAAAATAAGATTTGGCAAGGAGGCTTTGCAAATGTTTTTTCAGCATAATACCCTAAGCTACTGAGAGCCAATTGAATCGAATCTTTAAATATTTTCATATCATTATTTATTGATATGTAAATCCAGTGCTGGCTTCATTCTTGCCGAATTCGGGTATGCGATTTTTTGTGATGTTAGCTTTAAATACATGTATTATATACGGATGTTTTGCACAGAATAATCTGAGAAATTTCACAGCTGTACAAATAGACAAAGTTGTATACCTTCATTGGACTTTTGAAAAAGGTTTTGTTTGTACGGGAACAACTATTGAACGAAGCCATACGGATCTGAATTTTAACAAGATAGGTCAAATCGAAGGCATTTGCGGAAGTTTTAACGAACCAATTGAATTTAGTTTTACCGATAGCTTACCCCTACCCAATCAATTAAATCACTACAGATTAAAGCTTGGCAGCAGTGGTTACTCCAATACGATTACAGTTCTTTTCATTAATTTTAACGAGGATGGTTATTCAATCTCACCTCATCCTATAGGTGATGTTTCTACCATATTTATTGAAAACAAGGCTAATGAAAAACTGGTATTGATTGTTTACGATCTTAATGGCCAAAGGGTGAAAAAAATTGAAACCAATACCAACAGCATTATTATTCGAAAAGAAGATTTCAAAAGTGGTCATTACCTGTTTCAACTTTGTTTTGAAAATCAGAAATGCCTGAAAGGTCGTTTTATTGTCTTGTAAAATCTCAACCTAATTCAAATATTTCATACATTCGCTCCCTGATTCAATTCAATAAATTCTAAGTTCTATAATGACTGACCAATTAACTGTTTATTTCAATGGCGAATTCATGCCGGAGTATGAGGTGAAAATTTCTCCCAACGACAGAGGATTTGTATTTGGTGATGGTTCGTATGAAGTATTTCGCTCTTACAAAGGCAAGCTCTTTTATGCCGATGAACATATAGTTCGCTTAAAATACAGTTTGTCGCAGTTGCGGATAGAAATGAATAATGTAGAGCGAATTATTCCTACTGTTCAACAACTAATTGAAAAAAACAATTTAGGCGAAAAAGAAGCCACTATTTACCTTCAAGTTAGCCGTGGTGTTTTCAAACGCATGCATGCATTTCCGGATGAAAAAGTGGATCCAACAGTTTTTATCAGAGCTCGGGAATTTACTCCCTATTCTGAGGAATTGTTTCAAAAAGGAGTGAAAGTAATTACGATGGAGGATTTCCGCTGGACCCGCTGTGATATCAAATCCACGGCCTTACTTTCTAATATTCTTTCGGCACAGCAAGCAGCTGATTGTGATGCATTTGAATCCATATTTTTAAGAGATGGATTATTAACTGAAGGCTCACATACAAATGTATTTGCTGTAATAGATGATTGTGTATATACACACCCAAAATCAAATCATATTTTATCAGGTATTAGCCGAGAAATAGTGATTGACCTTTGTCGAACTAATGATATTACAATAATCGAAAAGGCCATTACAGAAGAGCAGTTAAACAATGTAGATGAATTATTTTTAGTAGGAACTTCTACAGAAGTTATGCCTGTTGTTCAGCTCAATGAAAAAACAATAAGAGATGGCAATAGCGGTCCTTTTAGTCGAAGAATTCAACAATTATATAAAAATTATATAAGCGACTACCTCAAATAAAAAAGCCCGATGATAATTTCATCAGGCTTAATTTTTTTTGAAGAAAGTTTAAGACATTATATCTTCAATTTCAGCAATTGTCTTCGGAATTGGTTTCCCAAGAACCCGATAAGAATCAGCTGTAACGAGTATATCATCTTCAATCCGAATTCCGCCAAAATCTTTGTAGGTTTCAACTAAATCGTAATTGATAAAATCCATGAATTTCTTTTCAGCTTTCCACTGGTCAATCAATGCAGGAATAAAATAACAACCTGGTTCAATCGTAAATACAAAACCTTTCTGTAGTCTTCTACCCATTCTTAAAAAGGCTAAACCAAATTGAGAACTACGTTCAACTTCATCATCATAGCCTACGTATTTCTCACCTAAATCTTCCATATCATGTACATCCAGTCCCATCATATGACCTAAGCCATGAGGAAAAAATAAGGCGTGTGCACCTTGTGCAACTGCTTCATCAATATTGCCTTTCATCAAGCCTATATCTTTCAGACCATTGGCCAATGTTTTAGCTGCCAGCAAATGAAGATCTTTGTTAAAAACACCTGGTTTCGCCCCTTTTATAGCTTCCATATTAGCATTCAAAACTGCCTGATATACTTCTTTTTGCCTTTGATTGAACTTTCCTCCAACCGGCACAGTCCGTGTAATATCAGAAGCATAATGCATTGTTGTTTCACAACCTGCATCACAAACCATCATGCGTCCTTCTTTCAATACATTTCCATGATAATGGTTATGTAGAGTTTGTCCATCCATGCTTAAAATAACCGGAAAAGAAACGGGACCGCCTTTAGATAGAGCAATACCTTCAACCGTACCTGCAATTTCCTGTTCAACAATACCGGGCATAGCCATTTTCATGGCGGTAGTGTGCATAAGGTAAGCTGTATCGATTGCCTTTTCAATTTCGCTTACTTCTACATCTTCCTTAATTGAACGTAAAGCAACAATGGCTTTCACCAGCTCTTCAGAAAAACTCTCTTTTATTTTAGAATGGTGAATGCCTGTTAAACTTTCAAGTGTCAGGATATTATCGTAACGATAGGCTTGTGTAAAATGAATTTTTCGTCCTTGTTTTGTTGCTTCCTTAACAAAATCGTCTAATTTATCAAATGGAGCTGTGTTTTCAATACCAACTTTAACTGCACGTTCCTTTAGAGTGGGCTGAAAACCCATCCAAATGATATCATCCATATCCACATCATTGCCAAATATGTAATCCTTCCCTGAATCAATATCTAAAACACCGGCAAAGCCATCGTGATCGAGACCAAAGAAATAGAGGAAATTTGAATCCTGCCTGTAATGATATGTGTTAGCAGGATAATTCATGGAAGCTTCGCTATTCCCTAAAATGAGAATTATACCTGAACCAACAGATTCTCTTAATTTATTTCGTCTGTTTATATAAACACTACTATCAAACATTTTGTAATTTATTTAGCTATTATAAAAAATATGAAGGAACTAAGATAGGATTAATTTTTATTCATTTCAGAATAGCATTTGACTTAGTTTTGCTTTAAAAAAATGATCAGACACATCGTTTTATGGACGCTTAAAGAAGAAAAAGATGGCCAATCAAAAGTGGAGATTGCACTCAAAATGAAGGAGAGATTGAATTTACTACAAGATCAAATCTCTGTTATTAAAAATTTTGAAATTGGCATTAATGATGAAGAAGCATCCGATTACAATTATGATATTTGTTTGAATTGCTGTTTTACAAGCATAAAGGACCTGCACATTTATCAAACTCATCCTGCACATTTAGAATTTATCGAATATGTAAAAACAATCAGAATTGAGCGAGTTGCTATTGATTATCGAATCTGAACTATTTATAATCCAGATTTACTTTTTCAATGAAATTACCCTCCTTGTCAAAAACAAAACTCACAGGTGTATTTTTGATTTGCCCATCAACTAGGTATTTAGTTCCTTCGGTATTCGTTTTTTCCTTGTATTCTGAAACCTCAAAATTCTTAATCCGCATTAAATAGTCGCAAACTTTGTCGGGCATATCTTCCAGAGTCAGTGAAGTTTTACTGCAAATCCAGTTTCCATCTTTCAGGAAAGTAGCTTTCCAATGAGTCTCATCTTGCTCAAAAACAGCCAAATAATTTCCATTTTTCACTAATTCCCAATCAACTTCGGAAGCCTCAGGGTATTTCAATTTAAATTTATTAATTATTTGATTTTGGGGATCATCAATCAACAAACCAAATTCATCAAATACCAATTCATTAATTTCATCTTCTATTTCATAATAAGCTTTGTAAACAATGCGCTCGGTCATATCAATTCGTTCGTACTTGACTTCTATTGACGGATAAAAGACATAAACATAGTTTTGCATTTTTTTCGGAACACTAGCAATATCCATGGAAAATGTAGTTAAAACCCAATTTGCTGAAGCATCAAAATCAGCAAACACATCCTGATCATTCAGCTTAAACATTACGTTGAATCCTTCAGCACCATTATTGAACCACTCTACATTTGTTGCATCAGGATATTTTTCATTAAATACTCGTTCTGCATTTTTGGAAATTTTATTTCCCTGACAGGCAAATAATAGAACCAATGGTAAGACTAGCAAATTCTGAAGTTTCATAATATATTCTTTTTTGTAGTTCTCAATTCACAGAAGAAATTTATTTGAAGAATAAATTTACAAAATCCTATGTTAGATCATCAAATTCTCAATTTCTTCCACTTCGACTGGTATATGTGCCATTAAATCAACTGGTCCTTCTTGTGTAATCAATACGTTTGTCTCAATACGAATTCCCAATCCTTCTTCAGCAATATACAAACCTGGCTCGCAGGAAAGGATCATCCCTTCTTCAAAAACAGTATCTTTATCGCCTACATCATGCACATCCAGTCCAATAAAATGAGAATTTCCATGCATAAAATACTTTGTAAATAAAGGTTTCTCTTTATCCTGTTTGGCCACATCTTCTTCTGAAAACAAGCCAAGTAAAATCATTTGTTCCTCCATTAATTTACCCACTTTCGCATTCAATTCGTTGATGGTAATACCCACCAACATCATGCTTATTGCCTTTTTATAAACAAACAAAACTGCTTCATAACATTCCTTTTGTCGTGTTGAGAATTTTCCACTAACCGGAATTGTACGACTAAGATCTGAAGCATAATTGGCATACTGAGCACCAAAGTCCAAAAGCAATAAGTCTCCATCCTTACAGCTGTCATTATTCTCCGTATAATGAAGGCAAAGTGCATTTTTGCCAGAAGCAATTATTGGGTCGTAGGCATGTCCATTAGCACCACTTATTGTAAACTCATGATCAATTTCAGCTTGAATTTCATACTCTTTAACACCTGCTTTCACAAATTTAATAATCCGCTGAAAAGCATTTTCTGTAATGGAAATTGCTTTCTTGATCAACTCAATTTCGATACTTGATTTTAGCAAACGATGCTTAGCCAAAACAGGAGCTAATCGTTCAAAAGTATGGTTTTGAAATTCCTTCTTCATCCAATCGGTGAAACGCAAATCTCTATAAGGTACTTCTGTTTGAAATTTGGCATATTCAATGGCATTTAAATAAACCTTTTCACACTCATTCATCAATTCCCGCAATAGTATCTCAAAATCATCCAGAAACAACACAGTCTGTATGGCTGAAATTTTCTTCACGTCCTCAATTGTGTATTTTGAACCATCCCAAATGCTAAGCAATTCATTCGGCTTCAAGATGAAAACAACCTCTTTATACTTAGGATTCTTTGCATCCGGATAAAGTAATAGGATGCATTGTTCCTGTTCCAACCCACTGGCCCAAAATAAATCTGAATTCTGATAAAACTTGTGCAATTGATCGCCATTACGTGGAAACTGATCATTAGCATTTAGAATAGCCATGCTATTTGCTTCCAAATCAGCTGCCAGTTTTGCCCGATTATTAATAAATAATTGGGGATCAATTGTATCGTAACGTGACATATTCCTCAGGATTTTTTAAATAATGTAAGCCTTGAACTAAGCCTTCTTTAAAGATTCCCTACCATATTTTCAGGTCTTACCCATTCATCAAACTGTTTGGCTGTTAACAAATTCAGGGCAATAGCTGCTTCTTTTAAAGTTGTGCCTTCAGCATGAGCCTTTTTGGCTATTTTAGCTGCATTATCATAACCAATATGCGTATTTAAAGCAGTTACAAGCATTAATGAATTGTCTAAATGTTGTTTAATTCTAGCATAGTTGGGTTCAATACCTATCGCGCAATTTGTATTAAATGAAACACAAGCATCACCAATTAATCGGGCAGAGTTTAATACATTAAATGCCATCATGGGTTTGAAAACATTCAACTCAAAGTGGCCCGTCATCCCCCCTACAGTCACGGCCATGTCATTACCAGCTACCTGAGCACAAACCATGGTCATCGCTTCTGCTTGCGTTGGATTTACTTTACCGGGCATGATAGAAGAACCTGGTTCATTCGAAGGGATAATTAGCTCACCAATACCTGATCGAGGTCCTGAAGCCAATAGACGTATATCACTGGCAATTTTCATCAAGCTGGTTGCCACTGTTTTTAAAGATCCTGACATTTCAACCATTGCATCGTGTGCAGCTAAGGCTTCAAATTTGTTTTCTGCGCTTACAAAGGGTAATTCTGTTAATTCTGCAATTTTACTGGCTACTAAATCGGCATAACCTTGTGGTGCATTAAGACCTGTACCCACGGCAGTACCTCCCAAAGCAAGTTCAGCTAAATGAAACAGAGAGCTTTCAA
This sequence comes from Bacteroidota bacterium, assembly GCA_018698135.1. Lineage (NCBI taxonomy): Bacteria > Pseudomonadati > Bacteroidota > Bacteroidota bacterium. The sequence continues at coordinate 21,982 of JABINZ010000098.1, read as the reverse complement.
TGGCCTTTATGCCATGTTCCAATTGAGATGCATAACCTGAAAATTCCTGTCCAACTGTCAAAGGAGTTGCATCCATTAAATGTGTACGGCCAATTTTAACAACTTCCTTGAATGCTTTTGATTTTTCCAGAAGCGTATTGTACAGCGCTTCAATACCGGGAAGTGTATTATCAATAATCAATTTGTAGGATGCAATATGCATAGCAGTTGGATAGGTATCATTTGATGATTGAGACTTATTGACATCATCGTTGGGATGTAAAAACTTTTTATCATCGTTTAGTGAACCTCCATTCACGACATGCCCCCTGTTGGCAATGACCTCATTCAAATTCATATTGGATTGTGTTCCAGAGCCCGTTTGCCACACCACTAAAGGAAACTGATCGTCTAATGTACCGTCTAAAATTTCATCACAAACTTTTGCAATTAATGATGCTTTATCAGCTGCAAGAACCCCTAATTCCATATTAACAAGGGCAGCCGCCTTTTTCAGCACGGCAAAAGCATAAATGATTTCAATAGGCATTTTATCGCCTATATTCCCAATTTTAAAATTTTGTAGCGAACGTTGAGTTTGAGCTCCCCAGTATTTTTCTGCAGGAACTTTAACTTCTCCAAGACTATCTTTTTCAATTCGAAAATCCATATGTGTTTTATTTATTTATCAAAGAAATATGCATCAGTGTAGTTTGAGCGAATCCCAATTAAATGAAAATTACGAAAAGCATAACTAATTAAAATAAGATGAGTTGATTTTATTAAACAAAAAAAAACCGCAGCTCAAAATGAACTACGGTTTCTAATCGTTCAGTATATTCTAGAAAAACTTATATCTCCAGTCTTTAACATCTGCTAGTTCTTTCAAACTTTCCATGGTCTCAAATTGAGCCATACCTTGGAAATTGCTTGTTTTTTCCCTTTTAATTGTGGTCAAATCTTCTGGCATTTCAACTGCAGAAAACTCTTTTAATACAAACTGAAAAACAGCATTTTTGCCAACAATAGGCTTTGAAAGCTGGTTAGGTTGGCTACCAAAAACGTTACCGATTAATAATTTTTCCTCACCTAATCCTGCAACCAGTGCATTCTCAAAACTTGCATCAGTAATTTTATCTACCTGACCACCAATAGCCTCAGCAATAGCAACCAAATCACTTCCGCCAATATCAACAAGCTTAGCTTCCAGCATTACTTTCTTCTTCTCCAATATAACCATCCTTTTCACCTGTTCAGAAACTTTTGCTAAAGGTGCTGGTCCTTTCTCATACACTTCTGTTAAAAGGGCAACAGCATATTGGTCGTCAAGTTCAAAAGCATCACTTATATCACCTAATTTTCCTTTATAGGCCCATGATACCAATGCTGATCCATTTATTAAACCAGGAACTTCCCTTTCTTCAGGGCGAATTTCATTTGCTATTTGCTTATTTAATCCATTTTCATTTACATAGGCTTCAAACTCGTCCATTGTATTGACCTTGCTTCTGAACTTATTAACTTCAGCATAAACCTTATTGGCCGTTTCTTGTGTTGGACTAACTTCTTTGGATATGATCCCTACTTTAATTAAAGTATTGTCAGGATTTTCACTTAAATAAATTAAATGTGCTCCAAATTGTGATTTTACAACAGTATAGTCTCCTTTCTTCAATCTTTTAACTGCATCCATGAAAGGCTTTACCATGGTTTTATCTTTGAACCAACCTAAGTCGCCACCCTTAATAGCTGAATTCTTATCTTCACTATTTCGCATAGCTAATAAAGTAAAATCTGCTCCACCTTTAGCTTCTGCCATTAGTTCACGTGCCTTTTTCATTGCGTCCAGTGTATCTGCATCTGTAGATCCTTTTGGAGCAATTAATATATGACTGGCTTTGTAGTAATTTACAGTATCCTGCTTGCGATCAATAAGCTTAGCAATTTTGAAAGCATTATCTTCAAAATAAGGACCGACAATGCTATCATCATTTTTCAATGTGATAAAAACATGATCGATATTTGAATTGAAATGACCAGGATTACGGTATAATGTATCGAAATGACCATCACTATGAAGCTCAACATAGGTCGAGTCCTTGGTAGTGGCAGCAAAATCAGCACGGATATTGTCTAACTTCGTAAACCAAGATAATGAGTCATCCGATGAGGGGATAATATCCCAAACTACAAAATCAAAAGAACGACTTTCGTCAATCTGATAATCTTCTTTATGTTTATTGAAATATTTCTTAATATCCTCATCTGAAACCTTGATTGTTGAATCCTGAATATCTTTATACGGTAAAGATATGTATTCAAAAGAAGCAAACTGATTACTACTTAAATGAGCTTCTTTAGCCTCAATATCTGTAATATTTAAGCCTGCTTTTATCAAGTTGAAATACTTATTTCTTTTGGTTTCTTTAGCCAATTCAGTTTCAAACTCAAGCCAGATATCCTTGTATTCGGGATAGTCATCCATATTCTTGAGAAAGCCAACCATTTGATTACGATCAAATTCCTTTGTTTCTGGATTAGCAAAAAACTGTTTAACAGCTTCATGAGGCTCGGGGCCACTCACTTTGTATGTAAGCTCTTCCGAAGAAAAAGTTATGCCTATTGCATCATACTCTTTGTCGTAAATAATTTCTTCCTGGATTTTTTCCCAAAGCTCGTTTCGAAGTTGGTCACGTGTACCTTGGTCAACATCGTCAGACTGTACTTTGTTTTTGTATCGTTCAAGTTCAATATCATAGCGATACTGAAAATCCTGATAGGAAATTAATTCCCCATCAATTTCACCAATATCCGTGCTATTATTATTAAACATGCCTGAGTTGTTCTGGAATGCATCGCTAACAATGAATGCAACAATGGAAACACCTATTAACCCCACTGCTAATCCTGAGTATTTCCTGATTGTACCTATAGCTGCCATATTCTGTTTTAATTATTTGACTGTAAATGATTGTTCACCAATTTTAACTCCTTCATTATAAACCTGCACTTTGTATGCACCTTTTTCAAATGGAGAGCCTTTGCCCCAATATATTGTATAAGGGCTAGTTGGATTATTTGAATATTCTAATGTTTCTTTTATTGTATATAGAGATTGCTCTCCCTGATAATCGAATTGACCTGAACCTCTTTCTTCAATGTAAAGTGTTTCACCTTTTGGATTCATTACTTTGACATAGAAAACACGTTCTCCTTCTTTGGCAATAGCATTTTCCTGAATATTAAAAATAACTTTCAGCGCAGTCATTCTGTTTCCTCTCTCAGTAACCTTTTGCTTGCCACCTTTAATCTGAATGCCTTCTACCAAAATAGTTGACGTACGAAGCATTTCTCCTAAACTAACCTTATTCGTTAAATTTACATTTTCATCTGTTAGTTTATCCACTTCGCGTTTAACTTCTGTGACTTCTGTTTTCAAGCCTTCATTCTCAACTGTTAACTTTTCATTCTTTTGCTGAAGCTCTTCAATTTGCTGCTGATACTTTTTAGTATAATACTTTAACTGAGCAATTTCATTTTTTGCAGCATCATATTTGGCTTGTGTAATTTTACCAGCACGAATCATGACTTGAATTTTTTCAGCCAATTCCTCAATTTCTTTTTGCTTTGCAAGAAGCAAGGTATCCTGATCGGTTAGCAAGTCTTTGTATTCGACAATTTGATTTTTGTAACTATCTAACTCCAGATCTAACTCTTCTTTCAGTTCAAGAGTTGATACCAGTTCTTTTGACACCTTATTATTCTTGCGAACTAATTTAAAAATTAAAAAAGCATTGAATAATAATAATAGGATCAGAAAAATTACTAGCAATTGTTTGCCTATACTTTTCTTTTTTGTTACTACTTCAACTTCGCTCATATACTTATGTTTTGTATGATAATTTGACTTCCAATCGCCTCAACCTCAATACTGCTCGAATAATGAAAAGAAATAAGAACCTTCCAATAAGGCATTTTCATCTGAGTCGGAACCATGAACAGCATTCTGCTCAATGTTAGTCCCAAAAATCTTTCTAATTGTACCTTCCGCTGCATCTTCAGGGTTTGTAGCACCAATTATTTTTCTAAAATCTAATACCGCATTTTCTTTCTCTAAAATTGCTACAACAACAGCTGATGAGGTAATATATTTTAACAAACCTTGAAAAAATGGTCTTTCTTTATGAATGGCATAAAACTTAGCGGCCTGATCATCACTGAATTGTGTCTTTTTTAATGCAACAATTTTGAATCCACCTTCATGGATTGCATCCAATACTTTTCCTTCGTAACCCTTCGCTACAACCTCAGGTTTAATTATCGTGAACGTTCTATTTGACATGTTAAAATTTTTGCAAATTTACCTTTTTTATATTAATTCCAGAAAGCGAATTCAAAGAGAATTAATTAGTTACAAACTTTCTGTCATTTTATGATAATAGAACGTATTCAGTTAATAAATATTTTTTCAATCCAAATGCTGATTGGTTACATTTGCTCTAATATAAAAATATTATAAATGAGTACAATTATTGGAATAATACCCAGACAAATTCTGGATTCAAGGGGAACTCCCACTGTTGAAGTTGAAGTTATTACGGAAAATGGAATTATTGGCCGTGCTGCCGTTCCTTCCGGAGCATCCACAGGAATTCATGAAGCGGTGGAGTTAAGAGATGGAAATCAGAGTTATTTCCGAGGAAAGAGTGTTTTGAAAGTTTGTGAGAAAATTATTGATATAATTGAGCCCGCACTTATGGACATGAGTGTTTTCGACCAGAAAATGATCGACAACATTATGCTCGAATTGGATGGAACTGAAAATAAAGGGAATCTTGGAGCCAATGGAATTCTTGCTGTTTCACTTGCTGTTGCACGAGCTGCAGCCGAAGAATGTGATTTGCCTTTGTATAAATATTTAGGAGGAGTTGGTGCTTACACTTTACCTATTCCAATGATGAATATTTTAAATGGAGGGAAACATGCTGATAATAAAATAGATTTTCAGGAATTCATGATCATGCCTGTTGGTGCTGAAACTTTTAGTGACGCATTGAGTATGTCGGCTGATGTTTTCTACAGCCTTAAAGATTATCTGAAAAGCAAGAATCATTCGACCAATGTGGGTGATGAAGGTGGTTTTGCTCCAAATTTAAGTTCTAATGAAGAAGCCATTGAAACGGTTCTAGCAGCTATCGAAAAAGCTGGATACAAAGCAGGGGAAGATTTCTATATAGCATTAGATCCGGCAACTTCAGAAATGTATGACAAAGAAAAACAAGTTTATCGATTTTATAAATCGTCACAAAAGGAAATCAGTTCGGACGAAATGGTTGACTATTGGGTAAACTGGTGCAAAAAATACCCCATCTTATCTATTGAAGATGGTTTAGATGAAGATGATTGGAATGGTTGGGTGTCTTTAAATAAAAAACTTGAAGGTAAAATTCAAATAGTTGGTGACGATCTTTTTGTAACAAACGCTAAACGTTTAGCTAAAGGCATTGAACTAAAAGCTGCAAATTCAATTCTGATTAAAGTAAACCAAATAGGAACGCTTTCAGAAACAATAGAAACCATTCAACTGGCAAACAAAAATAATTTTACATCTGTTATTTCACACCGATCAGGTGAAACCGAGGATACTTTCATCGCTGATTTAGCCGTTGGGATGCATGCTGGTTTGATTAAAACAGGATCTTTGTCGAGGTCTGATAGGATTGCAAAATACAATCAGCTACTTCGTATTGAGGAAGAGCTGGGAGAGGAAGCCCAATATCCAGGTAGAAATTTCAAATTTTTAAAACAATAATATTTGCTTTGAAAAGAGTTTTTAAAATAGTGCGAAACAAATTTGTTTTAACGACACTCATTTTTATTGTTTGGGTTGGGTTTATTGATCGAAACAATTTGGTTTTGACCTATAAAACACGACAGACCATTAACGAACTTGAGCAAAACCGTGCCTATTATTTAAGCGAGATTGAAGAAACCAAGCGAATTAAATACGAATTGCTTAACAACCGCAAAACCCTGGCAAAATTTGCCCGCGAAACCTATTATATGAAAAAACCGGGTGAGGAGATTTTTATTGTGGAAGAAGAGTAAAGCACAGTTCAGCTTGGGATTTATGATAAAAAACAAGAACCTTAATATAGTTCGTTTACTTACAATACTTTTTCTTTTGATCATTTTTCCATATTGTCAATGTAAAAGTGAGAAAGAAACAACTCATGCTGATGACCAGACTGAAGTTAGCAAATTCGAAAACAAGGAAGTTCATGCATTAGGTGATACATGAAACTGCAAAAAAAATTATCGCAACACCTACATTAAACAATTACCCAATTTCTACGAAAATCAAGACTTTATTATTTGCTATTTGGGTGATCTAAACCAAATTGGTGTTACTTATAACTTTCCATATGAGTTTTATATAAGGTGTTGTCCTCTAAACAAAATTGTATTCGAGACAGATTCAGGACAGAAATATCAGGTTGAATCAAAACATGATACATTGATAGTATCTGTGGTTAAACATATCCCAAACTATATTTCTCAAGGTGTTATGCTCAAGACAACACCCATTATTAATTATAAATACACATTAAATAATGAAAGTATTGGAATTGATACAGTGTTGGTATTCAAACGCACAACCTTTACAGATATTAAAATTAAAAAAATAATTAACGAATACAATCGAAGCATCCAGAACTATTTTAATAATCCTGTCGATGCCTTAAGCGTTAATGTTTTTTCAAGTCAATATTATTTGTTTTTTGCAGCAACACAAGGATCTGCTGATGCTATGAACGAGTTTATATCCTATAAAATCAAGTATCAGGAAAAGATTGACTTATTGCTTTATGGCTCCGCTAAAAAGGCTGATAATCTAAGAAAAGAGAGTATTGATACTTACCAGGAAATGCTTGATGTAATCTATATTATTAAAAACTATAGAAAATATTCATATAAATAAGTCCTGCTTATCCTATCGCATCCTTATAAGCTCATGCATCAACATGGTCTCTTGCTAAGGAACTCTGCTGATGCAAACTGCTAATCAAAAAAAATCAGTGTCCTCTATGAGTGACACTGATTGTGCTTTTAAATGAAAATGTTTACCTGAAACCTGCAACAGATTTCTATTTTATTGCATCCTTATAAGCTTCCATATAAGCAAAAATGTATTTGCCTAATACATCAAACTCGATATTTACTTTAGTGCCTGGACGAATGATTTGAAAATTTGTATGATCGTATGTAAAAGGAATAATGGCTACAGTAAACTCACCTGTTTTATTATTAACATTGAAAGCTGTTAAACTTACTCCATCAATGGTTACAGATCCTTTTTCAACTAATAATAAATTTTTACCGGTTTTATATTGAAAAGTATAATACCAACTACCATCTGCCTCTTTGAAATCTGTACAAAGGGCTGTTGTATCCACATGTCCCTGAACAATATGACCATCAAATCGGCTGTCCATTTTGAGGCTTCTCTCTAAATTCACCATGCCACCAACTTTCAGTTCTCCCAAGCTGGTTTTATTCATGGTTTCTTCAACTGCAGTAATTTGATATGAATCTTCGAGTATTTTTTCAATGGTCATGCATACGCCATTGTGAGCAATACTTTGATCCTCGTGTAACTCGCCTATAATATCGGTTTCAATTCTGATTTGGAAATTTGTGCCTTTGTATTCGAGTCTTACTACTTTTCCTAATTTCTCTACTATTCCACTAAACATATAATTACCTTATTAGATTTATCGTTCCTCTCTGACTGACTTGTTTTGGTCCTTCCAGATATATCTGATAAATATCGCAAATATAGTAATATACGCCTTCCGAGCAATCTATGTTTGACTCAAAATCTTTTCCATTCCAATTGATCATTGGATCGTGAGTTTGATATACAATTTGTCCCCAACGATTGAATATTTTCATATTAACATGATCGATGTGCATGCTTCCATCCAATGGTACTACAAAATCATTTATTCCATCTCCGTTGGGTGTGAAGATATTTGGCAAAATGTAATAAGGACAATTATCCACACAAGATTCATTTGAATAAACACTTTCATTACCAAAGGAATCAATGGCGGTAATCACATAACATCCAGCCAGTGAAAATGCCAGAGAGGCGCGATTGTCATTGTAATCTTTACTGCTAAAGCCTTCTATCCGATCAATTAACTTATAGTTGTTTTCCTGTAGCCTTGAGTAATAAATTTGATAAGCAATAACATCAGATGCACAATCTGCATTTGTATATTCCCATTCTAATTCATTACGATGCTCCGGACAAAAAGCATTGGCTTTCAATTCAGGAGGACAAGGAGGTATGGTATCGATAGGCATTTCACATACTTCCTGAGAATAATTTATTATAGGAAATACAAAGCCTGTTCCTGTTAGAAAATAGCCATAGGATTTGATCTTATAACAATATTCTTCTCCGTTGTTCAAGCCTTCATTGACAAATGAGGTATTTTTTGAATAGCCAATTGAATCAAATAACTGGCTTACTTTATTTTGACGATAAACAGCAAAATAGCTGTTATACCAGGGAACATCTACTGTCCAGGAAAGTGTATTTTTCTGATGAGAAGGAATAACATTTAAAAATACGGATGAAGCTGTTTGTGAATTTCCCAGTAAAAATGGATTACCATTATCTGCTCCATAAAACTCAATTTTATAGGTAATTTTATTTTCAATGGTATTTTCAAATGAATCAATAAAAATTGTATCTGACAAATCCAAAAACGAATTTGAATAATAGGAAAAAATAGCTTTAAAACTCCCTCCATTTTTTGACTTCAGAATTCTATTTTCGTAAGGTCCGGTAAAAATAGTTGTATCAATTTGCGTAGGTTTCGACCAATCCAAATAAACGATTCCATTGCTAGCATTTGTTTCAAGAATACTTACATGTGTAATTACTGGAAGCTCTTTTTTCTGGGTTCCACATACTTCTGTGCTTGCATAACCTTCTATTAATTCAAAATTTCCTTCACTCAAATAAATGGCTGTAATTCGATAGCAATAAGTAATTCCCGGGGTTAATCCTTTCCCATTATCATTATCAAAAAACTTGCTGCTGTCTTGTCCAATAATTTTGGCAATTCGCTTAAAACCAGCTTGAGCAGGAATACCGTTTTCACAAACCGTTGTATCCCAATAGGAAGTGTCAATTTTTCGGTAGATATTATAACCTCTTACATTATTACATACTGAAGGCTTATCCCAATCGAGCTCAATACCTTTAATTGTGTTGTTTAAGCTCAGGTTTTCTGGAGCGGGGCCCATTACACGAATAAAAAAGTGTTCTAAATCGGATAATGGCAGAATTTGATGATTATCAACAACTTTAAAAACCACTGAATAGGGCTCTTTTCGAATATGATTACAATCCGGAGTCCAATTAAAAGTAGCAGTTACATCCTTGTATCCTGTAATAACTGATGGACTAACTGTAGCAGGTGATGTGGCTAAAGTAAAGGGTCCACCGTTAGCAGTCATCGTAAGTTTTTGTCCAACATCTTTATCGTGCGCCTTGACTTTAAAATTCAATGTTATGCTTTTCCCTGCTTCAATACAGGTATCTGAAATCTCTTCAAAATATGGAGGATTATTAAGTCCAACCTCCACTATAATTTGCATATCACGAGTGATCGAACCAATATATTTCCCATTCCTATATTCTTCAATGTATATCGCAATGTTGTAGATTCCTCTTTTATCTGGATAATCCCAAACCAAATCACCTGTATAAGAATTGAGTGTGAAACCATTTAATGCATTAGGCTTGAAATAACCTTGCACATCTTTTCCTACATCCATTTTAGGAGGGATTAATGTAAAAACAAGACTGTCTCCATCAGGATCGTAAGCTCCGGGATTGTGCTTAAACACCTGATTCACTTCTGCATAATCTATTGGAGGTTGAAGTAGTATTGGCGATCTGTTCGTTCCAATAAATATATTAATTATTAATTCTGTTTCGACATAAAAAGGTGTTAACACACTGTTCGACATATTCACAATACTCTCTATTCGGTTAGGATCAAAAAAGGAAATTATATATCGACCTGGTCCAGGATAGGTATGAACAGTAGTGTACGTATTTAAACGGGTAGAGTTAGGAAGATACTCGAGGTCATTGATCTTTACAGTTTCCTTAGTATTGTCACCAAAATACAAATCAATTTCATCTCGATTAGCAGCGCTTTGTGTTTCTGTGTAATAAACAACTGTTATTTCGTACTTATATTGATTTGGAACTCCTATCTGTTTGTAAATTATTTCTCCAGCTCTGGCATGAGTAGCATACAAATGACTGCTAAACATGGCAAGCAATGCAAGAAACAAGAAATATTTTATTACAATTCTCATATAATAAGGAGCTAATGTTCAAATATACTAAAATAAGAATCCTCAACAATATAACGATTTATATCCGTTTGGGTTGCCTGGATTTTTAGCGCTATTTTATATGCAAAAACTAATCCCTTAAAATTACAAGCGAAATAAATAATTATTATGGCCTAATATGGAAAGCAAGCTAACTTTGATTTATAATTTGATAATCTTATGAAAAAGAAATTTCCTGTAGAAAATCCTTTAGTCATATCCCTTATTATAGTTGTTATTGCTACGCTAGCTCGACTGTTGTACTTTTCATTGGATAAAGCTAGTCCCTTATTTCTTCACCCAATATTGGATGAAACAGAATTTCTTAGAATAGGTAAACACATCGCAGAAAACGGACCTTTTTATCCCTATCACTTTCTTCATCCTCCACTATATTCATATTTTCTGGGAATTTTAACCGCAATCGGCCTTTCTCTGAAAGGAATTGTAATCGTTCAGTTTATGCTCGGAATTCTTGCCAGCGGAATTCTATATCTGGCACTAATTAAAATCAATAAAACGGCAGCTTTAATAACAGCCCTAATTTGGGCTATTTATCCATTAGAATTATTTGTTGAAAGCAAATTTCTTTCAGAAAACCTGTACATATTCTTATCAATTTCCTTGATATATGTTTTATTACAAGTCAAGCATAAGTGGCTTAATATAATTCTTAGTGCTGTCATTACAGGGCTGCTAATTATTACAAAAACTCAATTCCTGTTGTTTTTTATTGCCTGGTTTTTTCTACTGATTTTTCGTTTTAAAGAAAGTCGCAAGTACGTGCTCACATTTGCAGCAATTGGCCTGCTGTTTCCATTTTTTATTGTGGTGCACAATTATGCAAAAACAGATGGCAAACTCATTTCAGTTTCTAGTAATGGCCCCATGAATCTTTATATTGGCAATTCCAATGATATAGGTGAGACATTAAACATCCGACCTTCAAAATGGAGTGAAGAATTTTTTCCTTCTTTATATGATGAAGCAGGAGTTCAGTTTTTCAGGAATGAAACCGATCCCAACGAAACATATCCCTATCTCATCAATTCCTTTCTGCTTAAAAAAACATGGAACGACAATTTGAAGCTGGGTATCCCGCTTAAAAATATTTTCCTAAAAACTTTGGCTACTTTTCATGCTTCCGAAACACCACGGAATTATGACTTATATGAATACAAGAAATTCAATTCCTATTTGAATAATTCCATTTCAGGAAAATTTATATTCTTTCCGCTAATATTATTCATGTATGCTGCTTTGATTTATGTATTTGTGAAACGCAAACAAATCATTCGCGACAATTCTTTACTGGTTTTTCTTGTTTTATTGATTGCTCATTTATTACCTAGCATATTGTTTTTCAATGCATTCAGATACCGATTAACAGCTGTTCCTATAATCATTTTCTTTGCCATTCTTTTTTATCAAGAATTTGGAAAGGATTTTAAGAAACAAACAGTTCATATTGTGTTGATTTTACTTTTGGGAACAAGTATAAGCAGTGGTATGTTGGTTCAACACATTCCTAAACATGAATCTTATGACACCTTTGCGGATGGATTTTTAGAAAAAGGTAAAACAAAAACAGCCGACAAATATTATAATAAGGCGCTGGCTATCATGGAAAAAGAAGATCCTGAGGCAGCAGAACACTCCCGAACATTCGAACAAAAAGCACTTCTGGCAGAAAAGGAAGGAGACTACCAGAAAGCAATTACCTATTTGGATCAAGCGATTGAAGCTGGTCAAAACACCATGCTTAACTTCTATAATCGAGCCTCCTTAAAATACAAAAAAGGTGATTTTCAAGGAGCTTTGGCCGATTACACTCAAGCTCTTCAGTTAGAGAAATTTGATTTGAAAAAGCTCTCATCTACTTGGTATGGCATGGGCATAACACATATTAAGTTGCAGGATTACGATGCCGCCATGAATGATTTCACACAAGCAATTATAACCGATTCAAGCAATGGAAAAGCATGGGCAAATCGAGGCATTTTAAAAGGACAATTAGGTGATTTTATTAATGCATTGGCAGATTTGAATACTTCGATTGACATAGAGCCCGGTTATGATAAAGCATATTGCAACAGAGGAATTGCTTATTTAACTTTGGGTCAACCCAACCAAGCACTTCCTGATTTTAATATTGCTTTGGAAATTAATCCAAATTATGCACAAGTGTATTTTCTCAGGGCAATGACTAATCTGGATATAGGACAAAAAGAAGGGACTTGCGATGATTTGCGTAGAGCTTATCAAATGGGATTTCAAGCAGCTGGCCAGGAAATAGAAAAACATTGTGAATAATAAGACTTCAAACCACATATTGCTGATTACCAATCATAAATGATATTTTGCATCAAGATTTATCCTTGTAATCTGTAAATTTGATTTTCAATTTACTAGGTAGATTTGAACGATCGACATAAAAAAAGCCAATTTGAACAAGTCAAATTGGCTTTACAATGTTTATTCTCAGCAATTACACATTCTGCTTCTTGATTAAATTCAAAGCACTACCTGCTTTAAACCACTCAATTTGTTGAGCATTGTAAGAATGATTAACAACTATTTCATCTGAACTTCCATCAATATGAGTGAATTTCAATGTCAATTGTTTTTTGGGAGCAAAATCATGTAAGTCGAGGAAGTCAATGGTATCATCTTCCAAAATCTTGTCATAATCTGATTTATCATTGAAAGTTAGTCCAAGCATTCCTTGCTTTTTCAAATTCGTTTCATGAATTCGGGCAAACGACTTAACCAGCACAGCTCTTACACCCAAATGTCTGGGCTCCATGGCTGCATGTTCGCGAGATGAGCCTTCACCATAATTTTCATCACCCACAACAATTGTTGGAATTCCTGCTGCCTTATAAGAACGTTGTGTGGCAGGAACAGCATCTGTTTCTCCATTAATCTGGCTTTTTACAGCATTTGTTTGCCCATTGTAAGCATTTACAGCACCAATCAAACAATTGTTTGAGATATTATCTAAATGACCTCTAAAGCGCAACCAAGGACCAGCCATCGAAATATGGTCTGTTGTGCATTTTCCCTGCGCTTTTATCAATAGTTTCATTCCGGTAATATTTTCACCATTCCAAGGTGCAAAAGGCTCCAATAATTGCAATCTTTCAGAATCTATTTTAACATTGATTTCGATTCCACTACCATCTTTTTCGGGTGCCTGATAACCAGCATCCTCTACTGCAAATCCTTTAGGTGGTAATTCCCAACCTGTAGGAGGATCTATCATAACTTCTTCACCATGCTCATTAATTAACTTATCGGTTATGGGATTGAAAGTTAAATCGCCTGCAATAGCTAAAGCTGTGACAATTTCTGGAGAGGCCACAAAGGCATGGGTATTTGGATTTCCATCAGCCCGTTTGGCAAAATTTCTATTAAAGGAATGTACAATTGAATTTTTTTCTTCTTTCTCTGCACCTTCTCTCGCCCACTGCCCAATGCAAGGTCCGCAAGCATTGGCAAATACTTTTCCGCCAATTTGATTAAAGGTATCAATAAAACCATCTCTTTCAATGGTAAATCGTACCAGCTCAGAACCCGGAGTAACTGTAAAATCAGCTTTTACATGTAAGTTTTTATCAGCAGCTTGCTTGGCAATACTTGCTGCTCTCGAAATATCTTCATAAGAGGAGTTGGTGCATGAACCTATCAATCCTACATCAATTTTGGTTGGCCAGCCCTTTTCTTTTGCGACTTGTTTCATTTTCGAAATTGGCGTATCTAAATCGGGTGTAAATGGTCCATTTAAATGAGGTTCTAATTCCGAAAGATTAATTTCAATCAACTGATCAAAATACTGTTCAGGATTTTCATAAACTTCTTTGTCGCCAGTTAAATGCTCTGCAACCTCATCAGCTAAGTCAGCTACTTCTTTACGGCCAGTGGCTTCCAAATATCTTCTCATGGATTTATCAAATCCAAAAGTGGATGTAGTTGCTCCAATTTCTGCACCCATATTACAAATGGTTCCTTTTCCTGTGCATGACATGGATTCGGCACCTTCTCCAAAATATTCAACAATTGCTCCAGTGCCACCTTTAACAGTTAAAATACCAGCAACTTTCAAAATAACATCCTTAGGAGATGTCCATCCATTTAGCTTTCCTGTTAGCTTTACGCCAATTAGTTTAGGCATTTTAAGTTCCCAAGGCATTCCGGCCATCACATCAACAGCATCAGCACCACCCACACCTATGGCAACCATTCCCAGTCCACCTGCATTCACTGTATGGGAGTCAGTCCCAATCATCATACCGCCAGGAAAAGCATAATTTTCCAACACAACCTGATGAATTATACCAGCACCGGGTTTCCAAAAACCGATTCCATATTTACTGGAAACAGATGATAAGAAGTTAAAAACTTCATCATTCTTATTAATTGCATCCTGAAGATCAGCATCTGCACCAATTTTTGCCTGAATTAAATGATCGGCATGAACAGTTGATGGCACTGCTGCTTGTTTTTTACCCGCTTGCATAAACTGCAATAAAGCCATTTGTGCTGTTGCATCTTGCATAGCAACACGATCGGGAGCAAAATCAACATAATCATTTCCCCGTTGAAAACTCCTTAATTCAGTATTTGTATGAAGATGTGTATACAGAATTTTTTCTGCTAAAGTTAGCGGTGTATTCAGCTCTTTACGAGCTGCAGCAATTTTATCAGGAAGTTGGCTGTAAACTTTTTTAATTAAATCAAGATCAAAAATCATGGTTATTCTTTAAGATTTAGTGCTTAAATATTCTTTTAATGCATTGATATTAGCAATATCGTCTGATTTAACGCCTTTGGCATCTGCAATCATCAAACTAACCCAATCAAGGGTATAAATAATTTCATATAAATCCCTCAGGGTAAATCCCAAAAGATTAACATCAATGACATTGTTGTTATTTTTTTGCAACAAGCCTTTAACAAAGGCAAAACGATTGCATACTTTCTGATTTTCACAACTATCAATAAACACAAAATTTGAATTCAATTCGCCATAATATGATTCGATTACATTGTGATTTGCTTCAGGTAATTCATGCACAAATGCTTCACATTTTGCATTTTCCTGTAACTGTTGTGCAAACCGGAGACCTATTGGAAAGGCTGCAGGATCAGTATTGATCACACATTTTCCACTTTCAAAATCTAATTTAAACTTGGCGAAAAGTTTCTCTGCTCTTGTTATAAAAACATCTGTTTCTTTCAGATGCATCATCAAACTCCGAATGTTATTGTGCAAACTTTGTTTGAGCAATTCAGAGAAAATCAACACTAAAAAGGTTAAGGAGTAACCCAAAGCCATTCGTGGTTGAAAACCCTTTTCTGCTTCGAAAATCTGAATATTTGCTTCCAGTGCTAATTCTTGCAATAAGCCACCGGTTGTAATAACCAAAACAGTTGCATGCTTTTCAATTGCAGAAATATATAAGCTCAAGGTTTCTTCTGTATTTCCAGAATAAGAACTTAATATAACCAGCGATTTTTCACCTACATAAGCAGGTAAATTGTAGTCGGATACAATTTCAATTGGCACAGGACTCGTTCCGTGAAAATAACTTTTTGCAATACGACCAGCTATACCAGAGCCTCCCAGTCCACCAATTACAACATGACTAAATTGATCAATAGAAAGATTATGACGATCATAATTATTCAATGCAAATTCGATCTGATCAGGAAACTTTGCAAGAAATGCTTTTTGATATTTCATTTGTGTTCATTAAAAGACTGCAAATTTAAACTTTAATTGTCGAATTAATAGAGCAGGAAACTGTTAATCGATAAACAACTAAGCATCTGATAATACAACATATTTTAATTGTTGAATAATTAAATCTGAATCAGCATAACTATTCTGCTAATTTTTATAGTTTTGCAAACTATTTTTACACTTAAATAAATCAATAGATTCGATTATGAAGAAGTACTTCGCATTATTTTTATCGCTTTTGGCTATACCTACACTGGCTTTAGCGAGTGAAGCCGATTTGGTAATACCTCAGGCAATTCAAGATCAGGGGATTTTATATTGGGGGTTTTTAATCACGTTTGCCGGTTTTATGTTTGGTTTATACCAATTCATGAAAGTTAAAAAAATCAGAGCACACAAGTCTATGCTCGAAGTTGCACATGTTATATATGAAACGGGTAAAACCTATCTTATACAACAAGGTAAATTTCTAGCTATACTATTTCTATTTATAGGTGCAGCTGTTGCTTTCTATTTTGGATTTTTATCTAAACACGAGGTCATAGACGCTGAAACTGGAATTTCCCATCTCGAAAACTCCTTCAGTGCTGGAGGTGTTCTTATGATTTTAGGTTGGACTGTTATTGGTATACTAGGCTCCTATAGTGTGGCCTGGTTTGGTATTCGAATGAATACATTGGCCAACTCAAGAATGGCTTTTGCTTCCTTAGAAAAAAAACCTATCAAACTGTTAAACATTCCTTTGAATGCAGGTATGAGTATTGGTGTTGTTCTGATTTCTCTGGAATTAATCATGATGCTTATGATTCTATTGTTTGTTCCAGGTAAATATGCCGGAGCAAGTTTTATTGGTTTTGCTATTGGTGAATCCTTGGGTGCATCTGTTTTACGTATTGCAGGTGGTATCTTCACTAAAATTGCTGACATCGGTTCCGACCTCATGAAAGTGATCTTTAAAATTGGAGAAGACGATCCAAGAAACCCAGGTACTATTGCCGATTGTGTTGGTGATAATGCCGGGGATAGTGTTGGTCCAACAGCCGATGGATTTGAAACTTATGGAGTAACCGGAGTAGCCATTATTTCATTTATACTTCTTGCTATTACAGATAAAGTGTTGGGAGCTGTAGCTTTAAGCAATCCTGATTTTATTCTGACATTAGCTAACGCATTAAATATTGAATCCTTTTCAATATCCAGTGAAGTTGCCATGGGCAGTTTAGCTTCAGCCTTACAAGTAAAATTATTAGTTTGGATTTTTGTCATGCGTATACTGATGATTGTAACTTCAGTTGTTGCCTTTTGGATCAATGGAGCAATTACCAAAATGAAATATCAGCATGCAGAAGATCTTGATTTTGAAAAACCACTGACATCGCTGGTTTGGATTACCTCTATTCTTTCGATTGTTGTGACCTTTATTGCCAGTTATATTTTACTTGCAGCACTTCCAATTAATATTTGGATAACACTTTCAGTTATTATTAGTGCAGGTACATTGGGTGCCGCATTGATTCCTGAGTTTACCAAGCTATTTACCAGTCCTAAGTCAACTCATGTTGCCGAAGTAGTGGAAGCCTCAAAGAAAGGTGGAGCATCACTGAATATACTTTCAGGATTAGTAGCCGGTAACTTCAGTGCTTTCTGGAAAGGAATGGTTTTCTTCCTCCTTATGTTTATTGCGTATTATGCAAGTACATTCGGCTTGGAAAACTTCATGGTATACCCATCTATTTTTGCGTTTGGTTTGGTTGCTTTTGGTATGCTGGGCATGGGTCCTGTAACCATAGCTGTCGATAGTTACGGACCAGTTACTGACAATGCACAATCAATTTATGAGTTATCATTAATTGAAGAAAACAGAGAAGAAACGATTGCTGAAATTGAAAAAGATTTTGGCTTTACACCTGATTTTGAGAAATCAAAATATTTTCTTGAAGCAAACGATGGTGCTGGAAACACTTTTAAAGCAACCGCAAAACCTGTATTAATAGGAACAGCTGTTGTGGGTGCAACCACCATGATATTCTCCTTGATTTTAGTTATACAAAGCACATTAGGTGTAGAACCAGAAAGTATCCTAAATGTGTTGAATCCTTATACAATTATGGGATTCCTGCTTGGAGGAGCAGTTGTATATTGGTTTACCGGTGCATCAATACAAGCAGTTACCACAGGAGCTGCAAGAGCAGTTGAATATATCAAGTTACACATCAATCTTGATCCAAATGCGCCTAAAAAAGCAGATGTAGAACAATCACGCGAAGTAGTGAAAATTTGTACTGTCTATGCACAAAAAGGCATGTGGAATATTTTCATAGCAATCTTTAGTTTTGCTTTGGCATTTGCATTTTTGGCTGCTCCATCGAAACTTACACCTGAGATGACAGATATTGCTGAAATAACTAAATTTAGCGCTCCAGTAGCCTTATTTGTTGGGTATTTATTATCTATTGCTTTTTTTGGTTTGTACCAAGCTATTTTTATGGCCAATGCAGGTGGATCATGGGATAATGCTAAAAAGGTGATTGAAGTGGATATGCAAGAAAAAGGAACTCCTTTACACGATGCATCTGTTGTTGGTGATACCGTAGGTGATCCATTTAAGGACACATCCTCTGTTGCACTTAATCCTGTTATTAAGTTTACTACTTTGTTTGGCTTATTGGCAATGGAAATTGCTATTTCCGTACAATTCAGAAGCATTGCTCCATATATTGGAGCAGCATTTTTAGCAGTTGCTCTTTATTTTGTTTGGAGATCATTCTACAAAATGAGAATTAATTCATAGCATTTTATTTAGTATACATACTAAGGTTGGTTTCGAAAGAGGCCAACCTTTTTTTTAGGACTTTTAGTAAGCATTTCTAAATTGATTTTGATCCAGATTAGCATCTGTTGTATGAGAACATATAGAAGTGTATAGCTAAAATATTTTCATTAAGTTTACGCCAATTCCAAACTATTCAAATGAAAAAACTAATTCAATTTTTAATCGATCACATTAAATCCGATTTCAAACTGAATATCTATTTGTATGTAGTGTTTTTCATTGCAACAATCACTTTCATTGCCTATCGTTATGATGTAAACAGGATTTTTATAGGTCATCATTTTGGATCATTTAAAGGCATATTGGCCTACTTAAGCATTAATTTGATTGCCTATTATGGGGTTGCTATTCCCTTATTATTGCTCCGAAAAAAGCACAATATCCTAGCATCTTCAGCTTTTTGGATATTAAGTATGTCCTTTCTGATTCTGATTGCTTTTGAACGTGGCATTTATCAGCACAAGCACTTTGTATCAGCATTTAATTCATATGAAGAAGGACTCTTCTTTTACAAAACATTAGGCAACCTCAAAGGTGTTATTGTTTATTTTATTCCACTATACATCCTAAAACTCATTTACGATAAAAACGCAAAAGGACTCTTCGGACTTCGAAGAAAGAATGCTTTTATGAAACCTTTTGTGTTAATGATTCTTATCATATTGCCTATGGTTATTTGGGCCTCTTTTCAATCCGATTTCCAATATACATACCCCATATTTAAACCCTGGCAATTTGGAGAACTTTTCAACCTGAACAACTGGCAATCGTTAATACTTTTTGAAGCAGCATATACTATTGACTTCATTACGGTTGAGCTTATTTATAGAGGTGCTTTGGTTGTCGGAATGAGCATAATATTAGGCAAGGATGCCATCTTGCCCATGGTGTCATTATATGTAGCCATTCATTTTGGAAAACCATTAGCAGAAACAATTTCCTCTGCTTTTGGGGGATATATTTTGGGTGTATTTGCATTGAATTTACGTAACATCTGGGGTGGTGCTTTTATCCATATTGGACTGGCCTTAATGATGGAGGCTGCTGCATTGATGCAACATTATCTTAGATCATAGACTTGGATAGATCATCTCCTCCAAACCTTAAAGAATTACAAATATTAACCTGTTTTGCGTTTGAAAAAGAAATGTAGAAACATGTATTAGATGAATAAAACTCAATTAGCGATAATAGGGGGGTTTATAAAACTTCATGCAAAAATTTCTGACACGAAGATGCACAAAGAATACACAAAGACTCACGAAGAAGAATCATTAAGAAACATACATATAACACCAATTAGATTTGACTTATAAAATCTTAACCGCTAAACGGGTAAATATTAATAAGCATGTAGTCTAATACAATATTTATGGCTCAAGTGAATACGTTTTTAAGCTCAAATTCATTGAAGTTTTGAGCTCTATTTGCACCTCATCTGAGCTACAAATAAAGATCATTGGTCATTATTCTCAATCACCATCATCCGCTTCTTCCCCATCATATCCTGTAAAAAATCAACATTGAAAAAACCAGAATCGATGTATAACGATTTTGTTTCATTGGCTAAACCCTCATTAATTTCGAGATAGATTTTCCCTTTTGGGACTAAATATCTCTTACTGAATTCAGCAATAGATTTGTAAAATAATAGTGGATTTTCTTCGGGAACAAAAAGAGCTAATTCCGGCTCATATTCCAGAACATTTTTTTGCATCTGGAGCTTATCAGATTGGGTTACATAAGGAGGATTGCTGATAATCACATCAAACTTTTGATTGCTAAACTTTTGCCATTCTCTCTCATTCAGAATATCAATTTGCGTGAATTCAACATCCACTCCATTGACTTTTGCATTTTCTTTTGCCAAATTCAAGGCTTTTTCTGAAACATCAATTGCCTGAACATTTGCTTTGGGTAGCTTGTTTTTAATACTAATAGCAATGCATCCGCTACCTGTTCCAATGTCCAAAATCCGTATTGACGCATCTTTAAAATCATTCAAAACCAATTGAATCAATTCCTCTGTTTCTGGACGGGGAATTAATACATCTTTATTCACCTTAATTTTCAAATCCATGAAATAAGCAAAACCAACTATATGTTGAATGGGTATTTGTTGAAGCAAATCTGCTTCAGCATATTTTAATTTTATCAAATCACTTTTGGAAAGGACATCAGAATTTTTTGTAAATATATCTGTTTTACGAATTCCAAGAAGATCTTCAAACAAAAGGTAGACAATTGCCTGTGCCTCTAGCTCTCCATACAGACTGCTAAGTTTAGCTACAATATGATTAAATTCGTGAATCAATTTATTTGTCTAATATAAATTTGTAGGCGTCATTGCGAGCGAAGCAAAGCAATCTGTTTTTGACTGCTAGGTTTCAATTCAGGAGATAGCTTCAGTCGTTCCTCCCTGCCTTGTCGGCAGACAGGCTTCGCTTTGACGGTACTAATTTAATAGTTCAAAAGTAATTAGAATCAATTTAGCATAATATGCCGCATCAAATCTACATGCAAAGATGTTTACAACTAGCAGCAAATGGTTTTCCAGCTGTAATGCCTAACCCAATGGTTGGCTGCGTAATTGTGCATGAAGATGAAATTATTGGAGAAGGATACCATATTGCCTATGGTCGGCCACACGCTGAGGTTAATGCAATCAACAGTGTTAAGAACAAGGATCTTCTAAAAGAATCAACTTTATATGTGAACCTTGAGCCATGCTCTCATCATGGAAAAACACCTCCTTGTGCTGATTTAATTATTGAAAAGAAAATACAGCATGTGGTTATTGGCGCTTGTGATCCAAATCCCCAAGTGGCAGGCAATGGGATTAAAAAGCTGAATGATGCAGGTGTTCAAGTAACATCCGGTATTTTGCGAGAAGAGGCTCAAGAGCTGAATAAAAGGTTTTATATGTTTCACAAAAAAAAGAGACCTTTTATCATTCTCAAATATGCTAAAAGCAAGGATGGTTTTATGGCCCCTGC
>JABINZ010000097.1 GCA_018698135.1 Bacteroidota bacterium | reverse complement strand
AGGGATTTTTTTCCAGTGGAAATATCTCCTCCCTTACAGCATCATTTACAAGCTTGCGCAATACCTTTAAATTTGAGTGAACAGTATTGATGCTGTTGCTCAACTTATTTTTTAAATAGGATTCATAATCTTTCAGGAATGAAACGGTGATTTCATCGAACGTTAAATCCTGACCCTTTAAATAAACTTTAAGTTTTGTCAATACTGAATCATATTTTGCTAATGTGCCAATCTTCTCATTATTCTTTAAAACTTGAATATTCTTTTCAGCATACTTAATAAAGCTCTCGGATGTTCTGCCTAGAATTGCATCTTTAAGCTTGCGTGGAGAACTATACCTGGAATTGGTTTCCAAATCCAAGGCTACACCTTCGGCATCTGCAACTCTTTTTGCAATGTAGTTATTTAACCTTTGAGAATTAGGATGGTTCTTCCTGACTTTGCATTTATCTGGATCCCAGTTATCCTTATGTACTCTGACTCCCAAAGCAATATACTTTGATTTACGGTCTTTAATGATCCGTAACCAAATAGGTACTTCACCTTTTTTGTTGATTTTTCCCTCATTAAAAATTACAGCTACTGTTGACATAACTTATTGATTTTGTTACACAAAGATACAATTAAATTCTATTTTTTGGTAAAACAATTGGTAAAACATTTGGTATTTTTACTTGTTTTAAATTGCACTAAAATACATGTAGTGAAAACGTATGTATTTGATTATCTGCTTATTAAATGCAATACAATGCAAAGGAATGCAATGGGTAGAGTCCTGCTGGGCCCACAAAGTTAATCAAACCCTTGGGATGCTATCTCAGGGGTTTTTGTTTTTATGCTCCGCACTTGCCTACTGGTTTAAGTTTTCAACTTAAACCTTATGAATCCCATCCTGTTTGTAGTCTGCAGAAAGGGTGTTGAGGCAAGGGACTACAAACAACCCAATAATCTCGCAGTTAACTCCATAATATTACATTCAATCTATTATTTCAATAGGCTATTTGTCTTGTTGATATAATTGAAACCAAAATACTATCTGATAATTTTGACATGATTTTCTGAACAGCTCCGTAGTCCCCTCCTCACAAAAACCTTACTACAGACTACGGAGAGGTAGTTACTTATGTTTCATTTAGTTTTTGTAATTTCACATGCAGAAAAATTTCTCTAACTAACAATTACTCAGAAAATGTGCTTTTCAGCAGGAGCAAGTTTTATAAGTGGTGCTATTATTTCTTCAGTAGGAGTTGCATGCATAGCAAAAGTTAAAAAACCAACACAAGTAGTATTTGCAATTATTCCTTTGCTTTTTGGTGTGCAACAAATAACAGAAGGTGTAGTTTGGTTAGCACTCCCAAGTCCAGATCTTGAAATTTTACAAAAATTTGCGACCTATGCATTTCTTCTATTTGCTCAAATAATCTGGCCAACCATAATTCCATTGTCAGTGCTTAATATGGAAGAAAATCAAAAAAGAAAAAAGCCTTTGAAAATACTTTTATTTACTGGAATGGCTGTTTCGTTGTACTTCACTTTTTGCCTATTATTTTTCAATGTATACCCTCAAATTAAAAGCTATCACATTATATATGCAACTGATTTCCCTCAAGCATTAAAACATGTAGTATTCTCCTTTTATCTCATTGCCACTATTACTCCATTTTTCATATCAAGTAATAGGCGTATGTACTATTTCGGTTCACTGATGTTTTTGTCCTGTGCAGTTACAGCAATAGTCTATTTTGAACACCTTACATCTGTTTGGTGCTTTTTTGCAGCATTATTGAGTGTAACGATAGTGTTTATACTTAGAAGTACAAACAGGAAGTTAGCATTGGAGTAGATTACTATTTTCAAAATATTTCTACATAAAAAAAAGCCTTACCACAATATGCAGTAAGGCTTGTATATTTTAAAAATTTAATTTCTAATTGTTCTCAGCAGGAATTACAGAAATAAAAGACTTATTGTCCTTTCTTTTTCTGAAGGCAACAACACCAGCTACTTTAGCAAAAATTGTATGATCTTTTCCTAAACCTACATTTTCTCCAGGATGATGTCTTGTTCCTCTTTGACGTACAATAATATTTCCGGCTTTCACTACTTGCCCACCAAAAATTTTAATACCTAAGCGTTTACTATGTGATTCGCGTCCGTTCGATGAACTACCCGCACCTTTCTTATGTGCCATAATTTTTAGTTTTTAATTTCAGTAATCTGAATTTTTGATAATAATTGTCTGTGACCGTTCTTCACTCTATAACCCTTACGTCTCTTCTTTTTGAAAACGATCACTTTTTCACCTTTCATCTGCTCAACAATAGTGGCAGTAACCTTTGCACCTTTAATACTAGGTGTTCCAATTTTTACCTTACCATCATTATCTGAAAGAAGAACTTTGCTAAATTCAATTGAATCTCCAGCTTTTCCCTCAACCTGATTCACTAACAGTGTTTGGTCTTTTTCAACCTTATACTGATGTCCTGTTATGTCTACTATTGCGTACATGTTTTTTTCTTTAGGGGGTGCAAATATAAATATACTTCTTTGATTGTTTAAATTAATTTAAAAAGTTTTTCAATCTAATTCATTAGCAACTAACCTGTAAGGAATGTTAATTCAATTAATCCTATAAGAGAAATCAATTAATCTTTAGATTGCTAATATTTATCGATATTTGATTGCGTAAGCTCCTATGCATGATTTACGAAAAACAAAAATTCCCATTTCGCACTTTACTAATTCTTATAGTTGTTGCTATTATTGCCTATTGGCCCATTTCTTTCATGAATAGTTGTTTGAAATGGGACATGATAGATGTCGTACTTCCCTTTCGCTATTTTGCTGGTGAATGCTGGAATGAAGGTATACTTCCACTTTGGAATCCCTACCAGCAAATGGGCTATCCTATTTATGCCGACATGCAATGTCCGAGTTGGTATCCTGAAACAATATTAGTAGGAATATTTTCTGGCTACACCAATTACACTTTACACTTCTTATTCATTATCTATCTTGTTATCGGAGGCTGGGGTGTCTATAATCTGGCAAAATATTTTGGCACAAATGAGCAAGCTTCCTTAATAAGTGGAATTGCATTTATCCTCTCCGGATTTTTTGTTGGACATGCTCAGGCATTATTTGCATTGATATCTGCGGTATGGATTCCCTACATTTTGCTAAACTATTTTCGATTTAATGAAGAAGGCAAAATCCGGCATGTGATAAAAGCATCTATTTTTATGTTTTTGCTCATATCAAATGGCTATCAAACATTCACCATAATTCTTTCCTATGTATTGCTTGCCATTTTATTCTACTTCTTGCTACGAGAGTTACGGTTAATGAACTGGAGAAATATTGGAAAACACATTGGTTTAAATTTTCTATTTCTTGTATTTACGCTGCTTTTAAGTTCTGTTAGTATTATCTCGATCATTCAAATGCAGGGGCTAACCGAAATTGCTGATGGAATAAGTTTGCAAAGTGCATTAATTAATCCCCTTACTCCACAGTCATTGGTTTCCCTCCTTATTCCATTTGCTACTGTTAAAAATCCGAGTTTTTTTAACACCGATTTATCAATGGCTAATATTTACATCGGCTTAATTATGCTGATTTTTTCGATCAGCTTCCTATTAAGAAAAAACAAGATTAAATACTGGCTGATATTATTACTTTCCTTGTTTTGCTTGCTCGCATCATTTGGCGAATACCTTCCGATTCGAAAGTTCTTATATGACTATTTCCCCTTAATGAATCTATTCAGGTTTCCATCTTATTTTAGTTATTTTACTCAATTGGCTTTTCTGATTTTCGCAGGACTAGGACTAAGTCGATTTTTAAAATCGCCTGAAACAGAAAAAAAGAAATTGTTTTGGATTAGTATGCCTATTCTTATTGTCCTGCTTTTCTCAATTGCATGGTCATCTTTCCAAATAGAAATAAGAGACTTTTCATTTATACATATCTCTCAGAATTTCCATGAAACACTTGGCAAGTCAACATTTTGGGAACATGTGTTACTACATTCTCTGATACAATTAGTCTTTCTATCCTTATTCATTTTACTAATTCATGCTAATCATTTGCTCAAGTTGCGATTAATAATGCTTCTAATCGTCCTCGAAATGATCGTTTCAGTTCAGTTGAATATATTTTACATAGGTGTATCACACAAAAGACCAAAAGCACTCAAAGAACATATCGAACAATTACCACAAGGATTTCCTATTCCACATGGAGAAATTATTAATCAGAATGATGGAAGTCGTGTTTTCCTCCCCATTTGGAGAAACACAGGCATTTTTCATAAAGAAATCCATTACAATGCTTTCAGTTCATTTTGGCTTAAAAGTTATAATGAATTGTTTGAAAAACATCCAAACCTAAGCAAGGCTTCACTCAACAATGAATTGGTCTTTTTGACTGATCAGGTATTTCCAATGGATTCGTTAGTCGATTCGTTAGTTACCTTAACTGATCACAAAAAAATCTTTATCAAAGACTATCTAGATGATAACAAAAGTCAGACTTCAGATGGTGATACTGCTTTTATTACTTCATTTTCACCAAATCGGATAGAAATTAAGGTAAACTCCAAAAGCCCACAATTCCTATGTTTACTGCAAAGCTATTATCCCGGCTGGACTGTT
>JABINZ010000096.1 GCA_018698135.1 Bacteroidota bacterium | reverse complement strand
GCACGTTCGATAATTGGAGCTGATACTTTGCTTTCTAATGTAAAGTATTGTGTTGTGTCGCTAGCACAGCCAAAATCACTGGTACTGATTAGTGTTACTGATTTTTGTCCTGTATCGTAATAAATTGTCCATGGATTTTGATTGGCACTGGTGTTCCCGTTTTTAAAATCCCAAAACCATTGAGTAATATTACCACTATCCACCAGCGAACTGTCATAAAACCACATGGTATCTTCCACACAATTGTTGAGGTAAATGAAGGCTGCTACCGGCATGGGGTAAACGTAAATGTTTTGATTTGCTGTATCGCTACAGTTTTGATCGCTTGAGGCTATGAGCTGAATTGGGTATTTACCCCACTTTTTAAATGTTATGGTTTCCAGATGTTCAAGTGTTAAGGTATCATTGGCAATGATCCATTGGTAATTGAGTGTGCCTGTATCGATAGTTGTTAAGTTAGTGAACTCAAATTCATTGGAATCGAAGCATTGTGTGGAGTCGTTGATGCTGAACTTAGTGATGGGTGATGGGTGAACTGTGATCTGTTTTGTTATGGAGTCAGTGCAATGTTGTGTTGTACGGGTTATAAGTTTCAAGTTCCATGTTCCGGCTTGCAAGTTGGGCAAAGTATCGATTTGTTGCTTAGATAAAAACAGCGATTCTAGATACCATGCATAATTTGAAATAGAATCTCCAGAAGCAAGTGATGAGTCATGGATAACAAAAAACTGTTCATTGAAGCATTGGGAGGAATCGCTGATTGTAAAATCAGCTTTAGGCATTAATAAAACGATCACATTATGAGATACAGTATCGATGCAATCCATTCCAATACTTGACACAAGTGTAACACGAAAAGTATCTGCCTTTACAAAGTGATGTGAGCAATTCATGGATGTGTCAGAATTCTGATCTCCAAAATCCCAATAAAATGCGGGATTGACATCTGATTTGGTTTTATTATTAAACTCAAAGAGGTTGTCTGACAAACATTGAATAGTATCATTTATAGCAAAAGCAGCCAAAGGATTAGAATATACCCAGATTATTTGATGACAACTATCTAAACACGAAAAATCAGAAATACTTATTAGTTTTACTTCAAATGAATCAGCTAGTTTAAAAGAATGAACAACTGTATCATTTATGTCAAAACCTCCATCACCAAAAGCCCAATTTCTACTTAGGTTTCCCCATTGAATGAATGTAGTATCTGTAAATTCAAATTGGTTGCCAGCAAGGCATTGAAAAGGGTTGTTTATTGTGAAGCCCGCCTGTGGCATAGGCCAAACATAAACAGCCTGAATCGAAGAATCTTTACACCCTAAATCAGAAATCAGGAGCAACTTCACCGGAAAAGTATCTGCCAGATTATACGTATGTTGAGCATGAAATGAAAGAAGTGTATCTGTATCGCCAAAATCCCAAAACGATGAAAGAGTTCCTGATTGTATGCTGCCTAAATTGGTAAAATCAAATGTGTTGTTTAATCTGCATTGAGCTGTATCTAAAATCTCAAAAGCTGAAATTGGTTGAGATGCATTAATGACATAGGCTAATCCATTTGAGGAATCGAAACAACCAAAATCTGAATTAACCATGAGTTTGACAAAAAACGTATCGTCATAACTATAGCTATGAATTGGGTTTGGCAGCACCGATGAAAAGCCATCGCCAAAATCCCAAAGGAAATTCATGTTTCCATAGGTGATATCGGATTGGTTTGTCAAAGCAAAAGCATTTCGTTCAAAACATTGTAAACTATCGTATATGCTGAATTTTGCATGAGGTTGTGGATACACCACTATTTCTTTTTCAATTGAATCGATGCAAGCATCTTTTGATATGGCGTATAGTTTTACCTTTATAGTGTCGTCTTGTAAAAAAGAATAAGATGGAGAAAATTGGTCAGAACTATCCAGGTCGCCAAACAACCATTGATACGTAAGTGTTCCTCTTGAAATACTACTTTGATTTGTGAAATTAAACAAATTATTACTCAGGCATTGAGCTGTATCATTTACCGAAAACTGAACAACAGGAAAAGGATGAAAGTATAGGTAAAGTGTGATAAAACTATCGCATCCCATCATATTGGTTATGGTATCATGAAAAATTCCTGCCTGATTCAGGATTCTTCCATTAAAATCGTACTCACCACAGGCATAAACACTCAAGGTATCGAAGTTGGGTTCACAACCAAGGAACTTTGCAATAAATCCATCATTTTTCCCTCCTCCATAATTTGGCTGATGAACACCGCTGGTTGAAATTGAGGATGAAGAATAGGTTTCACCTACTATCCAAACCTTTCCACTGCTATCGTTTACAATGCCATGAGCATAGTCTTCATTCACTCCACCAAAATAAGATCCCCATAATTGTTGTCCTGTGCTATCAAATTTAGCCAGAAATGCATCACGTTTTCCACTATATATTGTTTCATGTGCTCCACTTGTCGCTATTTGAGATGAAGATTCAGTCATCCCAGCGATAATAATATTGCCTGATTTATCACAACTAATAGCCCGACTTCTGTCCTCAGCAGAACCTCCAAAATAACTACCCCATTGCCTTTTGCCTTTTTTATCAAATTTTGCAATAAAGGCATCTGATCTCCCATTTAAAGTGCTTTGATGCACAGCTGAGGTGGCAATACCCCAGGTTGAATTGCTATTACCTGTTAATATTAAATCCTCATTTATATCGATGGTGATGTCCTCACCAAAATCTTCTCCACCACCTCCATAATAGCTTCCCCATTTCCTTTTTCCAATTGTATCAAATTTCACCATAAATGCAGCATAAGAACCCAACATAGTTGCCTGATGTGATCCAATAGTTGCAATACCATACCAGGAACGTGTTGTACCTGCAACATAAACATTTCCTACTTGGTCAGTCACAACAGCATTGCCAAAATCAGATGTATGTCCACCCATATAGCTCGCCCAAAGTCGTTGTCCTGAAGTATCAAACTTGGCTACAAAAGCATCTTCCCAACCACTGTGCACCGAGTCGTGTGCACCCGGAGATGATATTTGTGTTTTGGATGCTGTATATCCTGTGATGATCACATTATTATTTACATCAGTAGCAATACCCTGAGCCCAATCTACCAGATTACCACCATAATAAGTAGCCCAAAGTCGTTGACCAGAATTTGAAAATTTGGCTACAAAAGCATCGTAAGGTCCGCCTCCATATGTAATTTGATGAACTCCTGATGTTGCAAATTGAGCTGTTGAGGTAGTACTCCCTGCTATAAGAATAGATCCTTCTCTATCAATTACCACATCGTTTCCACATTCAATTCCACTTCCTCCAAAATAAGTTGCCCAGAGTCGCTGGCCAGCACTATCTATTTTGGCTATAAAGGCATCTGCATTGCCTTTTATTGAAACCTGATATGCACCACTGCTTGCAATAGCATTAGATGATTTTGTGCGACCAACCACTAACACATCGCTACTATCTAAAATCACATCATATGCAATATCCTCATCGGAACCACCATAATAAGTAGCCCAAAGCAAACTTGGGAAAGGATCGACAATCAGCGTATTGCTGGAGTTATAATCAGCAACTTGAAATCCAAATTCATTGTTACCAAATGATGTATAACTAACATCAAGCTGTTCATCCGTTTCTTCAAGAAAACTCTTGGGTATACTTTCGTAAATGCTTACACTATCCAAAATTACTTTTATCTGACCTTCGATTAGTTGAGTTTCGTAAGCTCCATTGTAGCGCATTCGAATTTTTGAAAGATCACCCTGTGGATGAATAATAAAATTATATTCGAAAGCTTTTTGGGTATCTGAAAATGCAACAAATTCCAGATCAATTCCTGAATAGATATTTTTATAGATTACTTTTTGAAAAGAAGAAACAAACGAAGCACCTTGCTCTGCACAAACTGCATTGTAATAGTTCTGATAATGAGGAGAAGGATTTGAAGTAATAATTTCGGGATTTGGGTTTGCGTTAATCAATTCAATGTCAATACGGTGGAAATGATAAATGATTTCATAATTATCAATACTATCAATGGGATGACGGAGCATTTCCATTTCATCTTTTTTACCATCCGAAGCTTCAGCGAATGATGAAGCCTTTTCACCTGCCGAAGTTTTAACGGAGGCAGGAACCTTTCTTTCAACAATATAAGTATCGTAACTGAAACTATTGGCCTTCAACTGAACATTCAATCCGTTTCCTAATGACAACAGATATTTGACCGCTGGATTAGGTTCGAAATTTTGATCATAAATCTGTCCTTTGTTTTCTATAAAGCCAGCATATAGGTTTTTGACACTATTGCTTTTAGCGGCTTGCTGACCAATTAAATGCAAGGGTCCGAATAAAATAAATAGCAAGCAATATGTAAGAACATTTTTAAAAGAAGGCATTTTATATTTTGATTTCTAATTGCTTGCATCAAATATACGGAATAATAAAATATGAAACAGTAAACCTATATCAGGATTAAGCAAAAAACTGTAAACTTATTTTAGGACGATACATCACATTTCAACTGAGTCCACTTCGAGTGACTCAGTTGGGAGCAATAAGAGAACACACCGAAAATATATAATGAGTAATCAATCCCAAAGTTTAAGATAGGGTGTAATCTTTACAGCCAGACTTTCTTCAATAACACATCTTTCTAAAAACGTATCCATTGATTGATATGGCCCATTTTGCACTCTTTCGTCATAAATTTTTCGTGCCAGCTTATAATCGACATAAGGATGATTTTTCAAATCATTGATACTAGCAAAGTTTAAAGAGATTTGCTTCAATTCAACTTCCTGAATGATCAACTGATGCTCAATCGATTGATAAAGGCTACTATCAATTCCAAATACTTCTGCTATTTGCTCGATTTTATGGAAACCTCCTACCCGCTCACGATAATCAACAATTCTATTCGAATAGGTTTCTCCTATCCCTTTTATCTGTTGAAATTCTTCAGCTGTCGAACTATTGATGTCAATTTGAAGGTTACTCTTGTTTTTATTCGCAGCTGTTGATTCGTTATCAATGTGTTCACTAACATTCTTGGCTTTAATGACAATATATGGTTGCAGTCGTTTATAAGTGTCGAGATCAAAGCCGAATATTTTTTTCAAATCTTCTTTTTTCCTAAACTGTCCACCTTTAGCTCTGTATTTTAACAAATTATTGATGACATAACTTTTAACGCCCAATTTTTCTAACTGCTCTCTACTTACTTGATTGGGATCAAATTCAAAAAGGCTATAATTTGGTGTAGTCAATTCATCAAAATCAAACAATTGTTTACTTCTCTCAGTTGAAAGTTTCTCAATTTCTTTCAAACTAGCAATATCATTTTCAAATTCAGAGAAGTCGGCTTCATTCTGAGTCAGTAATCGAGGAATGATAAAATTCAAACTTGCCATGAATAGAATTAGGCTTATGACAATATAAACCCCTGACCTTTCGGCTTTGGAAAAATGAAAATAATCCTTCCAGGTTTTTCGTGACATACTAATTCTTTAAATTCGAAATTAAACTACATTCTTAACTTTCCTATGAAAACAGAAATAAAATGTCCTAATTAAAACTAAGCAAGACTTTTGTAGCTGAAAAAGAAATGAGTTAAACTATTCTAATCTTCATGTTACTTATATTTCTTTATAGCCCCCGACTTAACGCGTGACAAGTAATCACTTAAATCGCGTTTGACCTCTGGAGCCATTATTAACAAACCAATAATATTGGGAAATGCCATGGAGAGTATCATCATGTCGGAAAAGTCGAGTACAGCTCCCAGCTCAGAAGAAGCTCCAATAACAATACAGGCAAGAAAAAATAGTTGGTAGGTAAGTTTCATATATTTTCGATGGCCAAATACTTTTTCGAATAAGCTTCCAAATAAATAATCAAAACCTTTTAATCCATAATATGACCACGAAATCATGGTTGAAAATGCAAATAAGAAAATAGCAATTACCAGCACCCAAGGAAACCATGGGATTACACTTTTAAAAGCTGCTGAAGTGAGTTGAGCTCCTTCCAATCCGGCAGGATTGTTATAAAAGCCTGTGAAAATGATGACTAAAGCCGTCATGGTACAAATCACAACGGTATCAATAAATGGTTCCAGCAAGGAAACCAATCCTTCGGTAATAGGTTCGTTTGTTTTTACAGCACTATGGGCTATAGCTGCTGAACCAACACCTGCTTCGTTTGAAAAAGAAGCACGCTGAAATCCAATGATCAAAACACCGATCAAACCACCTTTCATGGCATCAGCCTGAAAAGCGCCATTCCAAATTAACTTAAAAGCATCACCAGCATGAGCAATATTCATGAAGATTATGATGAGTGCAGCCGAAACATAAAGAACTGCCATAAAAGGAACTATTTTCTCTGTAACACGGGCAATACTCTTAATGCCTCCAACAATTACAATCCCTACTAATATGGCGAGTATAATTCCATAAGCAACTTTAAAATTGCCAATAGCCGGAATTACAGTTGTAAATTGACTTAAAGATTGATTAGCCTGAAACATGTTTCCTCCACCAATGGATCCACCAATAACAAGTATTGAAAAAATGATCGCCAACCCTTGTCCCAACCCTTTCATATTCCTTTTTGCAAGTCCTTTGCTCAGATAATACATGGGGCCTCCTGAAACGACTCCATTGGTGTCAATATTTCTGTATTTAACACCTAATGTACATTCTGTAAATTTTGATGACATACCCAATAATCCTGCAACTATCATCCAAAATGTGGCACCTGGGCCACCAATGGAAATAGCAATAGCAACACTGGCAATGTTTCCCAATCCGACTGTTGCCGACAAAGCTGTTGCCAATGCCTGAAAATGCGATACTTCACCTTTATGATTCGGATTGGAATATTTACCTCGAACTAATCCAATAGCATGTTTAAAACCCCGAATGTTTATAAATCGCATGAATATCGTAAAAAACAACGCACCGCATATCAGCCAAACTACAATTAGTTTTAAGGGTGCAGAAACGGGTTCACCATTTTCGTCAACAACCACATTGCCTTTTTTATCATAAACCTGTGAATCGTAAATCCCCATGGCTGAAAAAGGATCCCAAAACAAAACATCTCCCATTTTCTCGACAATTGG
The DNA here is from genome assembly GCA_018698135.1 of Bacteroidota bacterium. Lineage (NCBI taxonomy): Bacteria > Pseudomonadati > Bacteroidota > Bacteroidota bacterium. The sequence goes on along the minus strand of JABINZ010000096.1, from coordinate 25,303 downwards.
AGCAAATACATCATTAATTTTATGACTTATTTTTGATTGATCTTTTGCTTTTTCGGATCCTTCATTCTGAGCAAAACTAATTTGAGCAATTAGCATCACAAAAATGAAAGTTAAAAAACTGATCAGCTTTTTCTGTTTGCTTAAAATCATCTTAAAAAACTAATTATTTTGTTTCTTCAATTGTTTCATGTCTTTAAAATATCGTTTTGTTTCCGACATAACTACCGATGATAGTAGAAGAATGGCAATCAGGTTGGGAATAGTCATAAAAGTAATCACTGCATCAACAAAATGCCATACGATATCCACTCCCCAAATACAGCCAAAAAAAACAAATAATGCGTACAAGTATCGATATGGAGTCACATATTTTTCTCCGAATAAATAAATAACAGACCGAGAGCCATAGTATGACCAACTTATAATGGTACTAAAGGCAAATAACAAAAGACCTATGGAGACAATGTATTTTGCGGAAGATGCAAAACCAATTTTACCTAATCCTGTTTCCATTCCTGTAACAGTCATTGCAAATTCTTCTGCCCCCGATTTCCATGCTCCGGTAACAATTATAACCAATGCCGTTAATGTACAAATGATTAAAGTGTCGACTAAAGGTTCCAAAGAAGCTACCATTCCTTCTCTTGCCGAGTATTCCGTTTTTGCTGCAGCATGTGCAATAGGAGCCGAGCCTTGTCCAGCTTCATTGGAAAACAATCCTCTACGAACTCCCCATATCAATGTCATCATAAATGTAGATCCAACAAAACCACCTGCAGCAGCACTTCCTGTAAATGCACTTTTAAAAATTAGCGCAAAGGCTGCTGGAACCTCCTTATACATTAATAAAACAACTGTAATAGAACTGACAAAATACAAAACAGCCATAATAGGTACAAGCTTTGAAGTTACATCTGCAATACGTTTCAATCCACCAACAATCACTAACAACACCAAGAGTGTTATGACAGCTGCTGTTATGTATTTGGTTGAAATGCTTAATCCTACAATCGTAATAGCATCAGCAATATTAAAACTGGACAAAAACACACCAGTCATGGAATTGGACTGCGCCATGTTTCCTGTTCCGAGTGAACACAAAATGGCCGCTAGCGCAAATATGATGGCTAAAACTTTGGCAAAGCGTCCTAACTTCTTTTTTAATCCAAATTCCATGTAGTACATCGGTCCACCGGAAACAGTTCCATCCGAATTAAACTGTCGGTATTTATGTGCAAGCGTGCATTCGGTATACTTAATAATCATACCCAGAAAACCGGTTACCCACATCCAGAAAATAGCACCAGGACCACCCCAATAAATGGCCAATGCCACACCTACTATATTTCCAGTTCCTACAGTTGCAGATAATGCGGTGGTTAAAGCCTTGAAATGATTCACATCTCCTTTATCTTCAGGGCTATCATATTTACCAGCAACTACCCGAATGGAATGCCAAATTTTTGTAACATTTATAAACTTAAGACGAATAATGAAATATAAGCCAGTTGGAATTAGTAGTAGTAAAATTGCATAACCACCGATATAGTCGTTATAGTTTACCAGTAATTTATCTATGAACTGTAACACATTTGCCATTTGACATGAATGGTTTTGATGAGAAAATCAAATAATTAATTTACCTAACAAACATACAAACTCCATTTTAAACCAATTGCCTGTTTTAAAAAAGATGTTCAACAGGCATTAATTGGATAATTGTTTTGAAGAGAAATAAAATAAGCATCATCCTTTCAAATAATGGCAATCTAAATATTTAATAATTGCTAAATTTGCACTACATATGAATAAGCCTTCTTATTCTATTTGTGATTAATAGCAGTGAATTATGATGATATCTCAAAATAAAATTCAGGAAGTAAAAAATCGTTTTGAAATAGTTGGCAATCATACTTTCTTAAATCGCGCGATTGAGAAAGCATTAAAAGTTGCACCTACAGATATAAGTGTTTTAATATCTGGAGAAAGTGGTGTAGGAAAAGAGGCATTTTCAAAAATCATCCATCATACCAGCAAAAGAAAACATGGTCATTTTATCGCTGTCAATTGTGCTGCTATTCCTGAAGGAACTATCGATTCCGAATTATTTGGTCATGAAAAAGGAGCATTCACCAACGCTTACGACTCCAGGAAAGGATATTTTGAAACCGTTAATGGCGGTACTATTTTTCTGGATGAAATTAGCGAACTACCATTAGAAACACAATCACGTTTACTCAGGGTTCTTGAAACAGGTGAATTTATCAAAGTGGGTTCATCCAATGTGATGAAAACAGATGTGAGACTGATTGCAGCTTCCAATAAGGACCTCTTGGAACAAACTAAAAACAATAAGTTTCGCGAAGATTTATTTTATCGCTTATCAACAGTAACCATTCCTATTCCGGCATTAAGAAACCGAAAAGAGGATATTATGTTTTTGGCTGCCCGTTTTGCCATGGATTTTGCTGAAAAATACAAAACACCACTTATCGAATTTAATGATGAGGCTGTGACGATGTTACAAACTCAATATTGGCCTGGAAACATACGACAGCTTAAAAATCTGGTCGAGCAAATATCCATACTGGAAGCAGAACGAAATATCACAGGAGCTATCTTACACGAATATCTTCCAGAAGCTGTATCAAAAGAATTGGTACCGATTAAACAGCACTCTTTTGAAGCAGATGATGGTGTTAAAGAGCGTGATTTGTTATATAAATTCCTGATCGACATACGCAAAGATGTGACTGAGGTTAAAACTGCAGTATACGATGTGTTGAAGAATGTACGAAACCAGGGTGATGATTTCGAGCAAACTATTGAAACAGCTACCGACAGATTGCTTAAAGCAGGAAACAACCTTTCAGATGCAAGCTACCGATTTGGCAAAGACAACGATATCACTGATTCTGAAGTTTATTCAGAAAATACAGATGTGATTGAAGTGCAGGAAACACTATCATTAGCTGAGAAAGAAAAAGAAATGATTAAAGTTGCGCTGGTTCGACATAAAGGTAAAAGAAAACCGGCTGCAAAAGAATTAGGGATTTCAGAAAGAACTTTATACCGTAAAATCAAAGAATATTCTTTGGAAGATTTATAATCGCCTGATCTTTGCACAGCTTTTAAAAATTATGAGACTTTTGAAATTAATATCTGTTTTTACTTTAGTACTATGTACTCCAATTTTATTTATGCAATGTGGAATATATAGTTTAAGCGGTGCAGACTTACACCCCGATATTAAAAGTTTCACTGTAATTCCTTTTAGCAATCAAGCCAGCATCGTGGTTCCATCCTTAGCCGATGATTTAACTGAACAATTGAAAGATAAGTTCAGAAATGAAATGAATTTAACACATACCAATTCGGATGGGGATATTATTTTTGAAGGAACCATAACCAATTACAAAACAGGTCCTTCCAGTGTAAGTAGTGGCGAAATAGCTACAACAACACGCTTAATTATTAGCGTTAAAGTTGTTTATGAAAACAAAATGAATACCGACCAGAATTTCAGCGTTAATTTCTCAAATTATATAGACTACGACAGCAATGAAGACCTTTCTGCTATTGAAGACGAGCTTATTACTGAAATCAGCGAAATGCTTATTCAAGACATTTTTAATAGAGCAGTAAATAACTGGTAAAATGAATGAAGTCAAAATCATTGGTTATATCAGCAATCCTTCCAGTTTATTATACAAACCGGATGTTGACTTATTGAATGAGCTTAAGGAAAAATACCCTTATTTTCAATCTGCACATTTGCTTCATTCCATTGCCATTAATCAAACTGAAAGTGTATTTTCAAATAGCTATTTAAGGGAAGCAGCTATTTATGCAGGAAGCAGAGCAAAAATGCACCATTACTTTTCAGCAGATTTTACTCATAAAGGAAGGGATGTGGTCAGTAGCGTAATGAGAGGCACAAAATCCATTCAAAACAAGGAGAGTACTGCCAGCGATGCACTCATCGATCGCTTTATCAAAACCAAGCCCAGTATTAAAAAACCCATTAGCAGTTTTTACAATCCAGCTGAAAAAGCATCTAAAAGTATTGAAGAAGAGGAGATTTTTGCAAGCGAAACATTGGCAAAAATATACATCATGCAAGGCAGGCATGATAAAGCAATTAAAATTTACCAAAAATTATCCTTGATTAATCCTGAAAAAAGTGATTACTTTGCCCTCCTAATAAAACATCTAGAAGATAAAATAAACGAATAATATGCTTACGTTTTTATTAATAATATTGATTCTTGCAGCACTTTTTCTTATTCTTGTAATTTTAGCTCAAAACCCAAAAGGTGGTGGAGTATCTGCAACTTTTGGAGGTTCAGCCAGTCAGGTTATTGGTGCTCGTCAAACAGCCGATTTTCTTGAAAAAGCTACTTGGTATGTTGCAATTGGTATTTTTGCGATAGTTGTATTAACCATCGTTTTTATTCCTGACAACAGCTATCAACAAGGACGTGATTCAATGATGAGTGATCAAATTGAAGATATGGCCGCACCGATTCCTCAAGGAGCAGCAGAACAACAACAAGCAACTGGAGAAACTCCAGAAGAATAAATCATATTATTGATTTATATCAAAGCTTCATCCTTTCTTTTACTATTCATTTCCATTATTTTTGTGTTATCAATTTCAATTAATCGGTATTAATTGATTTAGCAATAGATCAATCAATATCATTATTTTCAATGAATGACGATAACGATACGAGAAGTTAAGTCCAAAAAAGATCTCCGAACCTTCATTTTCCTCCCATCTAAATTGCATAAATCAGAACCCGATTGGATTCCACCCGTATATATGGATGATAAGATTTATTTTAATCCTAAAAAAAATAAGTCATTTTCATATTGCGATACAATTTTGCTTTTAGCCTATAAAAACAAAACCGCTGTAGGCCGTATCATGGGCGTCATAAATCATCGCTACAATGAGCTAAGCATGAATAATAATGCACGTTTTATCTGGATGGAAGGTCAAGATAACGAAGTGTTATCAGCTCTTTTGGAAACAATGGAAAATTGGGCAAAAGAGAAAGGAGCAAAAAAAATAGTCGGTCCGTTTGGTTTTTCAGACAAAGATCCTCAAGGTTATTTAATTGAAGGATTTGAACATAAGCCAGTTATTATTACAAACTATAATACACCAGAACTTATCACATTTCTTGAAGAAAGAGGTTATTCCAAAGAAGTTGACTTATTTGCTTATAAAGTAGATGTCCCTTGCGAAATACCATTATTCTATACGAGAATTCAGGAAAGGGTAGTTAGAAATGGTGACTTTAATCTTCTGGAATTCAAAAGCAGACGAAAACTTAAACCCTATATTCGTCCCATCTTCGGTCTTGTCAATGAAACTTTCAACGAAATTTATGGTTTTATACCTTTTGAGAAAAAAGAAATGGACGATTTTGCCAGTCGATATTTACCGGTAATTGATCCTGCTTTTGTTAAAGTTGTCATGAAACAAGATGAGCCTGTTGCATTTATTATTGGCATGCCTGATATCAGTGAAGGCATCAAAAAATCTAAAGGCTATGTTATTCCTTTTGGCATTTTCAAGATTTGGAAATCACAAAAAGAAACGAAACGATTGGTTTTATTATTAGGAGCTGTTAAACAAGAATATCGAGGACGAGGATTGGATGTTTTGATGGGTAGCAAAATGATCGAATCAGCTTTGGAAAAAGGATACGACCATATCGATTCACATCTTGAGTTGGAAGAAAATGAGAAAGTGAGAGCCGAAATGGAGAAAATGGGTGGAGTTGCCTATAAGAAGTTTCGGATATTCAAAAAAAGCCTGTAGGCAAGTTCAAAATTCAACAGTTTTATTGATTATGTCTTTTTTAAGATAACAAGTTCCTTATCAGCTTTAACTACTTTTCGGACAAAAGCAACATATTCATTAAACTTTTCAGGAGGATAATTTCCTTTATGTATTTTCAAGCTACGCGTATATCTGAACACCTTTTTCTCTAGCCTTTCAAAGTAACAATGATACTCTCCAAAATCCGATGTTTCGTTTTTATCACTAGGCAAATAGTCTATTTCAGCACCATATGGAACGGTGTAAACAATGGAAATTGAATCCTGATAATCGTCTTCAAAATACAGATTTGTTTTTCTATTGGAATCAATTGCTGGAATATTTAACCACTTCAGTGACATGTTAGGACGAAAATACATAGTATGGCTGCCTGATGAGAGGAAGCTTTTTATATCCAGATTCATGGTGATATTTGCTTCAGGAACTGTTTTCCTATCTTCTTTGAATTCAAGTTCTGTTATTGTAAAAGATGACAATTCAAGACTTTCGTATAGCCAATCCTTTTGATAACTGTTACCTGCCTCAATAAGCTGATCAAAATCAACTTTATCATATTCTAAACCTTTATAATGAAAAGAAAGCTTTGCATCCGCATCTCCACTCTTTTGTAAATCTATTTCTGCAGTCATAAACCTTTTATTGTCATTAACTCCATAAAATGAGGTTTTTGCAATTTTACCTCCTTTTTCTGTTATGAGTAAAACATGACGATCATCAGTAAAGCTACCTAAAAAGCCAAATGGTAAAGTCTGACTTGTACATTCAAGCCAAATTGTATCTTCAGCTTGAGGGACACAGAGAATAGCGTGATTAAATTGAAAGGATGGAAGTGAAATATGAATATCAGTATTACTATTTCCTGATTTAACTAAAGTATAGTGAGACTTTATGCCTGTAATTTTTAATAACTCCATGGTATACATGGTTAATGCTTTACAATCACCATATCCAAGGTGATACACGGTAGATGGAGGCTGTGGTCGAAGTCCACCAATATTGTAGGAAATGTTCACATAGCGTGTATTCGACTGCACATATTTATAAATCAGTTGAATCTTCTCCAGTTCGGTTGAGGCATTTTTAACTAATTCATTTATTTCAGTTTTTAGCTCCAGTGGAAGTTCTCTGTCTACATCATTTATTCTGGACACCCATTTGCCAAATTCTTCCCACGTACTTATTTTTCCTATGTAATTATAGAAATTTACCGTATTGGCAGTTGTAATAATTCGCGATAGACTTTTATCAAAGGGAAAGCTATATACTTCATCTTCAAAGGCATTCAGATTTGTTTCTGTCCAAATATACCTAAGTACTTTACCCTCTTTAATGGAATCTAATTTTCCTTCAAAATTGAACTCTTTAAAACGAAAAGAGCTCCCCTCAGGAATAACAATTTCGAAAATGGATTGTTCAACAGAAGTTTCGTTATTTGGTTGAAATAAAAATGTTGGAAAAAAAAGCAAATCTTTCACCTTTTGGATATACTCAACCTCTATTGTAAAAGGAAATTTCGCTACTAGCATGTCTGCAATTTTCACTCTACTATCTGTAAACAATGTTCCAAATGGAATATTTGACATATCAATGATGTCTTCAGCTGCATCTAGCACTTTAATTAAAGTTCCATTTGCATCATAAATTTTTCCAACAAAAGAAACAAGCTTGTGATCTTTATCGTAAGGAACAGTAACGTGCGTATAGTACAGACCATTCTCATTCAAAATTGTTATTGCATATTTAAACGTTTTTGTGCCCTTATGATCACCCTTTGTTTCAAACTTCAAATAATCATAGCGAACAACGGCATGAGCATTTTCTAATAATTGACTTGGAATTTCACTAACAGCATATTTATTATCTGCTAAAAGCTGCATGGAGAGTAGAAAAGTTGATAGAAACAAAAAGAGTTTTACGTATTTCATTGTGTAGATTTTATACTAATTGGTTTTTTCAAGAATAATCATTTGAGCCTGTTTATCAGCGGAATATTGATATAGCTTTTTCAGTCCAAGGTATTGATCAACAGGAATATTAACGTTTGTTATTCTCAACTTATGGAGAATTGTAATTTTATTATTTATTGAGGTAACATTAAACAAAAGCTGTCCTCCCTTGTCAGGTAAAATCTTCACCATACTTTCTGGGATATCATAAATGCTATAATTCTCTGGAATTTCCAATTCGATAAAATATTGATGTTCTTGCAAACAGGCAAAATTGATATCTGAATATCTTTCTTTAGCAGAAAACGGATTGCTAATACCTTCATTTTTCAAAAAAGGATTAATATATTTATAATTGTTTGCATTAATAATATCATCTGCTGTTTCAAAAGCAAACTCAACAATTATTTCTTCATTCAGATTATCAGGGTTTTGAATTTGGAAATCATGAATATCCCAATTCCCGAAAAAATCTTTATACGATTGCTCAAGTTTTTCCTCACCATCCAAATATATTCTTTCTCTTAATCTTGCAGCATCATAACCTTTGAATTTCCTTTTGTAGTATCCATTTAGCTTTTCATTCTCATCAATCGATAATTTAATTTGTGTAGAAATACTGTTTTTTTCATCTTCGCCTAAAGAAATCCATTCCCCTTTAACATCAAGTATCAACCAGCCTTCACCGTTCAGACATTTTCGAGGGAGCATATTATAGGGTAAAAACCTATCAGTAGCATCCAAAAGTAAGTGACCATATTTTGTCTCAACATAGGCAAGCACATAATTCAATCTATCAGATTTTGCAAAATTCCGATCAATTGTCCCCCTGCTTCTTGTACTAAGAACAAGCGGAAAGGCATCCACTCCTGCATCTTGTAAAAATTGAATAAGCAGTAGGTTGATATCAGCAGATGAGCCTTCACCCTCTCTATACGTTTTTGCAAGAGATTTTTTCGTAGTCATCCTGTTTTCTCCATTCCACCTTAACCGTTTTGTTAAGTGATCCCGAATTTTTTCAATTTTCTCTAATTGGCTATCGCTGGAAGAAACAACTTCAGCAACAGCATCTCTTATGAACTTTTTTGACCCGAGCTTTTTCCCAAAATAAAAGCTTTCAGTTAGATCTTTACTTATTTTATTAAAAGAATAGATAAAATGGCTTGAAGAAACTCCTGGCAGATCAATATTATCTAAATGAAATTCGACACCTGCCATAAAGTTATACTTGCTATTTACATAAGGCTCTGTTTCATAAGGACTTTGAAAAACTGCAATAAACCGATGAAATATGGATGGACCAAATTTGTTAAAATACCATTCATTAGACATCAGCTCGTTGTGATAGAACAGGTTTTCTGCGGTCTTATTTACTTTATACTTAAACTCAAACGGATATTGCACCCAAAACTCGCTATGCTTTACAGGAATGCTTTTAGGAAAGGTCCAAGACCATAGTCCGGAAATCCTGAAGAGTTCGAATGAATATTGATATTCGATGATTGATCCTCTTTTGATATTAGGAAAAGCAAATTTCAAAATCTCAATCCCATCCAGATAATCCTCGTGAAGTATCATTTTTTTACTGAGTTCCGTTTTTTGAATTTCACCCTTAATAAGATTATATGTACATGCTTGAATCTCTTTCAATTTCATACTCTCATAAATAGGGATTTCAACATCTGCCCAATCATATCCGGTGCTTTTAAGGATTTTAATCCGTATATGCTTGGTTACAATAACTGACTGACCATTTTCGGTAACTGCACATTGTCCAAAATCGCACAACACAATTGCGGATGCTTTTTGTTCTATCTCAAACTCGGAAGCTGTAAACTCAGCATGCTGAACTTCACCAAACACAACAGGAAAATCGTTGGCATAAACATTCAGAGAAAATAGTGAAAGACAAAGCAGAAGAAATATGTGCGTGAGAAAATAGTTGCTTTTCATAAAGTGAGGAAGTTTAACTTAAGAAGATTATCTTCTCAAGCTACTAAAATATGGAATATTCTTTATAACCTAAGTTCGGGTTAACAAATATTTAATTCTTAACCCCTACTCAGGTTAATATATCAATTAGCCAAAAGGAATTAAATCAGCCCTTCATTTCTAAATAAGCTTCAATTTCATCCCTTAAAGCCTCTGCATATTCTATTGAGGCACAAGATTTTAAAAGAATTCTATCACTATGACCAGTTTTGGTGAGGTAGAGATCGTAGTATTTGGTTCGAACCGTTGCAAAAGCAGTTACAACACCTCGTGTTTCAGCACTTTCGTATTTCTCAATCTCAAAACAATCAAAAGTTGAAATATCAATCCAATATCCTAAACGAAAAAAAAGAAAGTAATATATTTTCAATCTTTTTGATTTTGAATCAAGGATTACACCCTGTATGAAAAGGAATAACTGTAAACCAATGGCAAAAACCAAAATCCCACTAACTTTACGAATTACAGATACAAATCCCATATCAGCAAATACATTTGAAAATAAGATACCACCAATCAGCATGATAAACACACCAAAAAATGAATTCCATCCATGAAATGTTGGACCTTGTTTAATCAAAAATTTATAATTCATATCAGATTCTAATTTCTGAAAACACGAAATTTTATCATTATTTTGCGAATAACAAAGAATAAAAGTTAAAAAAAATGCCTGAAATCCTAGATAGGAAAACAGGCATGCTTAGTTTATATTTCAATTTACAATCCAAATTCTTTCTGAATAGCTTCTACATAATCAAGTTTTTCCCAACCAAAAAACTCAATTTTTTTCGTATAACTTTTCTCGTAACAATTTCCTTGAGGTTGTGGATTTGAAGGATCGTAATAAACAGTTACCTCTTTTTCAAAAACATCTCGTCCAAAATGTCCATAAGCTGCAGTTGGCTGATAAATCGGATCTTTTAATCCAAAACGTTTAATGATTGCAGATGGTTTGAGGTCGAATACATTTTTAATTCTCTCAGCTATTACACCATCTTTTAATTTTTTGCCATTTTCACCTTTAAGCTTGCAGGTTCCATTTGTATTTACATAAATGCCAACAGGTTCTGCAACACCAATAGCGTAAGCAACCTGTACAAGTATTTCTTCACAAACACCAGCAGCCACCATGTTTTTTGCAATATGACGCGTAGCATAAGCTGCTGAACGGTCTACTTTAGAAGGATCTTTTCCTGAAAACGCACCTCCTCCATGAGCTCCACGTCCACCATAGGTGTCAACAATAATCTTTCGTCCTGTTAATCCGGTATCTCCATGAGGACCGCCAATAACAAAATTACCGGTTGGATTTACATGTAGGATTACATCTTTATTGAATAGTCGTTTTACTCTGTTCGGGCAAAGTTTCTTAACTCGGGGAATGAGAATTTTCTCGACATCTTCCTTGATTCTTTGCTGCATTTTATCATCCTGATCAAAATCGTCATGTTGCGTTGAAACAACAATTGTATGAATACGCAAAGGCTTATTGTTATCGCTATATTCAACAGTTACCTGAGACTTTGAATCTGGACGCAGATATTTCATCTTTTTGCCTTCCTTTCGGATAGCTGCAAGCTCCTGTACGAGCATGTGAGACAACTCAATTGGAATAGGCATGTAATTGTCCATTTCAGTACAAGCATAGCCGAACATCATTCCCTGATCGCCAGCTCCTTGCTTTTCGTCATCTCCACGATCAACACCACGGTATATGTCGTCCGATTGTGAATGAATTGTACTGATAATTCCACAGGAATTTGAATCAAATTGATACTCTGCTTTGGTATAACCAATATCCTTAACAACTTTGCGTACAATATCCTGTATCTCCACATATCCTTGAGTTCTTACTTCACCACCGGCAACAACCAAACCTGTTGTTACAAATGTTTCACAAGCTACTTTGGAGTTAGGATCTATTTTTAAAAAGCTATCAAGCAAAGCATCAGAAATCTGATCTGAAACCTTATCTGGATGTCCTTCGGAAACGGACTCTGATGTAAATAAATAGGGCATACGTATTTTTTTTATTTTATTAACTAATAATTGTTCCTATATCGCCTTTTTCAATACTGCGAAGTAAATTCCCTTCCACAGCAGAATTATATACTAAAATGGGCATTTTATTCTCGCTGCACAAGGCAAATGCAGTAAGATCCATTATTTTTAATTGTCGTTTTAAAACCTCATCGAAACCAATTGTTTCAAATCGTTTGGCATTTTTGTTATGGATAGGATCAGCATCATAAACACCATCCACTTTGGTGGCTTTCATTAAAACATCTGCACCTATTTCTATGGCTCGCATAGCAGCTGCAGAGTCGGTTGTAAATAATGGATTACCGGTACCTCCTGTAAAAATTAAAGTAAAGCCTTCCTTTAAATAGCTGTTCACTTTATCCTGATGATACATCTCTCCTACTTTATCAATATGCGAAGCAGTAATCAGCTTTGTTTTAATTCCAGCTTTCTCGAAGGCTGTTTGAAGGGCAATACCATTAATCACGGTAGCCAACATACCCATATAGTCACCTTTAATTGGATCACTAAATCCGTTATCAACCAGGTCTGCACCGCGGAATATATTTCCTCCGCCAATAACAAGCGAAATTTCAGTTCCAGCATCTACTGCCTTTTTAATTTCGGAACTATAAAAAGCCAAAGCTTCTGCAGAGATCCCAAAGCCTTTGGAACCTCCTAAAACTTCACCACTTAGTTTAAGGAGAACTCTTTTGTACTTCATTTGTATTCTAATTAATATAAAAACCCTTTATTTCTGCTAACAAAAATAAAGGGTTTCAAATAATTTCACACTAAGCTATCCTAAAAATCAGGATCCCAATGCTACTCTAACAAATTCTTTAACCGTTAATTCTTTGTCAAGCTGACCTAAAAACTGAGAAACTGTTTTCGATGAATCTTTCACGAAATCCTGTTCTAACAAGGTATTTTCTTTGAAGAATTTGTTTAATTTACCTTGAGCAATTTTATCAGCAATTGCTTCAGGCTTGCCCTCTTTCTTAATTTGCTCTTTGGCTATTTCTAATTCACGATCGATAACTGATTGTGAAACGCTTTCCTTATTTAATGCAACTGGATTCATTGCAGCAACTTGCATGGCAACATCCTTACCGGCATTAATAAAATCTTCACTTCCAGCTTTATTCAAATTAACTAAAACGCCAATTTTATTTCCTATATGAATATAAGGAACAACAAAATCACCATTGATAAGATGATAATTTGACAATTCAATCTTCTCACCAATTTTACCAATTTGCTCATCTAATAAATCAGATACTTTGATATCATTTATACTTAATGATTTTAGCTCATCTAAAGTAGCTGGAGTATTCTCTAATGCCGTTTGAGCAATTTTTGTAGCAAAATCAACATAATCTGCATTTTTGGCTACAAAATCAGTTTCACAATTCAATTCAACGACAACACCTTTTTTATTATCATCTGATGTTAACGCAATGACTACTCCTTCAGTGGCGTCACGATCAGCACGTTTGGCTGAAATTTTCTTCCCCTGCTTTCTTAAAAAATCAATGGCTTTTTCAAAATCGCCATTTGTTTCATTAAGTGCCTTCTTACAATCCATCATTCCGGCACCGGTTGTTTTTCTCAGTTTTGCTATATCAGCAGCTGTAATACCCATTATTATTCTTTGTTTTTAACAGTACGTTTCCTAAATTTTCTTTCCTTTACTTCTTCCTCTACTTGAGGTTCTTCTTTCTCTTGCTCATCTTTCTGTGCTTTTCTTTCACTTAAGCCTTCAGAAATTGCTGCTGTAATAATTCTTGTAATTAACGCAATCGATTTCGTTGCATCATCATTACCAGGTATAGGAAAATCTACTTGAGTAGGATCTGAATTTGTATCTACGATAGCAAAAGTATTCAGATTTAATTTATTTGCTTCGGCAATAGCAATATGTTCTTTTTTAATATCAACTACAAATAATGCAGCAGGTAAACGCTTCAAATCAGCAATACCGCCTAAAACACGTTGCAATTTTTCCTGCTCACGCATCATCATGAGGCGCTCTTTCTTATTCAAATTGCCTGAAGTACCATCTTTGAACATTTGTTCAATCGTGGACAACTTCTTCATTGACTTCCTTACTGTTGAAAAGTTCGTAAGCATACCTCCCAGCCATCTTTCTGAGACATAGGGCATATTTACACTTTTTGCAGCCTGCTCGATAATATCTTTTGCTTGCTTTTTTGTTGCAACAAATAATATTTTTCTACCAGATTTTGCAACATTTTTTGCAGCACTTGCAGCAATCTGCAATTTATTCATCGTCTTTTTAACATCGATAAGGTGTATTCCATTATGTTCCATAAATATATATGGTGCCATATTGGGATTCCATTTACTTTTATTGTGACCAAAATGCACACCTGCATCGAGGAAGTCATTCATTGAATTCTTTATTTCCATTACAATCCTTTTATCTCTTTCTAAACTGGAATTTCTTTCTGGCTTTGGGCTGACCTGGTTTCTTTCGCTCAACCATTCTGGGATCTCTTTTGAGACAGCCATTTTTCTTCAAAACATCCTTAAACTCTTCGTTAATTTCAACTAATGCTCTGGCGATAGCAAGTCGGGTAGCTTCTGCCTGACCTGTTGTTCCACCACCCTGAACGTTTACTTTAACATTATAAGTTCCAGTAGTTTCTGATAGTTTGAATGCTTCTTCTACTATTGTTCGTGTAGTGATATTATTGAAATACTCTATATAGTTTTTATTGTTAACCATTATTGTCCCTTCGCCTTTGGACATAAATATCCTGGCAACAGATGTCTTTCTTCTTCCTACAGTATGAATATTTTCCATGCTTATTTAATTTCAAATGATTCAGGTTTTTGAACACTATGTGGATGCTCAGGACCTGTGTAAATGTGCAAATTTTTCATGTACACCTTCCTCAGTTTGTTTTTAGGCAACATGCCTTCAACTGCGTGACGAACAATTTCTTCAGGTTTAGTTTTCAATAAATCCATTGGAGTTTTTACTCGCTGACCTCCCGGATAACCTGTATGACGAATATATTGTTTATCAGCCATTTTTTTGCCAGTAAGTCTTACCTTTTCAGCATTGATGATAATAACCTTATCACCTGAGTTGAAATGTGGTGTAAAATCAGCTTTGTTTTTACCCCTGACTATTTTAGCAATTTCAGATGCTAATCGACCTAAAATTTCTCCTTCGGCATCAATTAAATACCAATTTCTGGAAAAATTATTGACGTTAGCAAACTTTGTTTTATAACTTAAAGCACTCACTTATCTAAAATTTAATAAATTGCAAATTTATATTGTGGGTGCAAAGGTATATTAATTTCACAAAATAGAAACTTGAGTATGAAAATTAATTTTTACCTCCCAAAAAACCCTTATATTATTTCTTTACACGTTCTGAATACGAGTTTGACCGTGTGTCTATTTTTATGCAGTCATCGATGTCGACAAAAAGCGGCACCTGAATTTCAGCACCAGTCTCCAAAGTTGCTGGTTTTAAAGTATTTGTAGCCGTATCACCCTTTACACCAGGCTCAGTATATGTAACTGCTAATTCAATAAAAGCAGGCAATTCTGTAAATAAAGGTGTCTCTGTTTCTGCATGAAATACGATCTCAATATCCTGTCCTTCTTTTAAGAACATATGTGCAGGCACCAGATCTTCCTGCAGATTTATCTGATCAAATGACTCCATATTCATAAATACAAAGCCGGTATCATCTGTATATAAGTACTGAAATGGTCTTCTCTCAACACGGGCTGTAGTAACTTTCACACCAGCCGTAAAAGTATTCTCAATTACCTTTCCGTTTGTTAATCCTTTGAGCTTTGTGCGTACAAATGCAGGCCCTTTACCTGGTTTTACATGTTGAAATTCAACAATTTGATACAAACCATTATTGAATTCGATACATAAACCATTTTTAAAATCTGATGTACTTGCCATGTTTTCTAAAATAAGTTATTTATTTGTACCATCATATGCCCACTTCAAATAGATAGCTCCCCAGGTAAAGCCTCCACCAAAAGCAGCTAATACTATGTTATCTCCTTTTTTCAACTGACTTTCCCACTCCCACAGACACATTGGAATTGTTCCATTTGTGGTGTTTCCGTATTCTGAGATATTAATCATTACCTGATCCTTATTAATACCCATTCGTCTGGCAGTTGCATCTATAATCCTTAAATTGGCCTGATGAGGTACAAGCCAAGCAATATCTTCTGATTGAAGATTATTCTTTTTCATGATATCAGCTGCTACATCAGCCATTCTTGAAACGGCAAATTTAAACACAGCTTGTCCTTCCTGATATATATAATGTTCACGTGCGTCAATCGTCTCGTGGCAAGGAGGCTTAACAGACCCACCAGCTTTCTGATGTAAATGATAACGACCAGATCCATCAGACTTTACAATTGTATCCTGTATTCCATCTCCATCCTCACAAGGTTCAAGTAAAACTGCAGCACCAGCATCTCCAAATAATACACATGTATCACGATTGGTGTAATCAACTATGGAAGACATTTTATCGGCTCCAACAACAATTACTTTTTTATGAGAACCAGATTCTATAAATTTTGAAGCAGTTACCAGTGCATAAAGAAAACCAGAGCAAGCTGCATTCAAGTCATAGCTAAATGCATTTTTAATTCCGCATTTATCTGAAATTACGTTTGCTGTTGCAGGGAAAATCATATCTGGTGTAACAGTTGCACAAATCAGCATGTCGATTTCATCTGGATTTGTTTCTGTTTTTGCTAATAAGCCTTTTACAGCAGGGGTGGCTAAATCGGATGTTCCCAGACCTTCACCTTTTAATATATGCCTTTGTTTAATCCCGGTTCTGGTCATGATCCACTCATCGGAAGTGTCGACCATTTTTTCCAAATCTTGGTTTGTCAGTAAATCTTCAGGGGCAAAACCTTGTATTCCGATAATTGCTGCTTTAATTTTTCCCATTAATAATCATTTAAGCTTCTGAAAAGTTTCTTTAATTCCTCAACCAGATTACTGTCAACAACAGTTTCGGCAAGATTAATCATCTTATTGAATGCCACAGGTGAAGAGATTCCGTGCCCTATGAGAACAGCTCTATTTATACCTAATATGGGAGTTCCCCCATAATTTTCATAATTAAATTTATCAAGAAATGGGCTGGAAACATCTTCAGATTTCATCGCCTTGTAAAATCCTTCAATTAGCTTCAGTGCAATATTTCCAGTAAAACCATCACAAACAATCACATCTGCTTTATCTGAAAAAAGATCATAGCCCTCGATGTTCCCAACAAATTCAATCATTGAACTTGCTTCCATCAAACTATAAGCAGCCTGAGAAACCAAATTTCCTTTTTCTTTTTCAGCACCTATATTAAGGAGAGCAACTCGTGGTTTTTCAATGTGTTCCATTTTTTGTGAAAAAACAGAGCCTAATATTCCAAATTGGAATAAAACATCTTGGCGAACATCTGGATTTACACCTACATCTAATAAAATAGAACGTTTACCATTAAGCTGTGGGATATAAGATGTAATGGTTGGTCTGATAACTCCTTCAATTGGTTTAATGGCATAAAAGGCACCAACCATCATAGCTCCGGTGTTACCCGAACCAATAAAAACATCAATTTGTGATGATGCCAGATATTTGTATCCGACTGCAATACTGGATTCAGGTTTAGCTGAAAATGATTTGGTTGGTGAATCGCTCATTTTAATATGTTGTGTGCAATTCACAAACTCAACTGCCTGATGTGAGGAAAGCTGATTAAACAATTCAGTATATTCCTTTTCAATCAGGCTTAAATCACCAAATAAAACCAGTTTGTTTTTCAGAGTAACATGATCGAGTGCTATGGCAACTCCTTCTAATGCAGCTAATGGAGCATAATCTCCACCCATCAAATCCAATCCAATTCTCATCCTTAAAATTTAAGAAGATACATTTTATGCCTCTTCTTTATCCAGTACTACTTTGCCTTTATAATACAATTTTCCTTCATACCAGTATGCTCTGTGGTAAATATGTGGTTCACCAGTAGTAGGACATATTGCAATGTTAGGAGCAGTTGTCTTATAATGAGTTCTTCTTTTATCTCTTCTCGTTTTCGAAATTTTTCGCTTCGGATGTGCCATTTTAGTCTTCTTTAAATTTATTCTTTAATTCCTGAAGTTTAGCCCAAGGGTTATTTTCTTCAGTATCATTTTCTTTAATTACTATATCATCAAATTTGCTGGTCATTTCCTCATCACATTCTAAATCAGCCATATCGCAACTTACCTTTAGTGGTAACTGAATAAGAATGAACTCATATAAATAATCAGCAACATTAAATACAAGATCGTGTGAGCTTACAAAAATGATGTCGACATCTTCGTTGTTCTCAATTTCGCTATCTACTTTCATGATTAGCCTATAATTCTCATTAATAGGTAAATCAAATTGTGTCAAACATCTGTCGCAAAGCAAATTAATACTTCCATTAAATTCAAAGTTCAGTATATATAAAACTTCACTCTGCTTGTCAAGTATTAGTTTAACGGCCACATTCGACTTTGTAACCAATGAATCTTCATATTGGTTAAAAAAATCATCATTCACCTGAAAATCAAAACTATGCTCCCCAAGCTTCAAGCCCGGAAACTTTACATCAAAGGCTTTATAAAACGATTTCTTTTCCAAAACAATTACAATCCATTAAAAAATCGAACTGCAAAAGTAGTAAATATTTTATTATGCAATCCGTTGAATATTTATTTATAAATCTTCCTTTTCACGAACTAATTTAGTTCCAAGAGGATCTCTCGTAATTTCTTTGTGTTGTTCGCGATTCTTCATAACCTGTATGGCCACAAATAATGCTTCGCGAAAAGAGTTTTCATCTGCAATTCCCTGGCCAGCAATATTGAATCCTGTTCCATGTACTGGAGATGTGCGAATAATAGGCAAGCCTGCAGTGTAGTTAACTCCTTTGTCAAATACCAATGATTTAAATGGTGCAAGACCCTGATCATGATACATGGCTAATACACCATCGAACTTATAATACATCTGACTACCGAAAAAACCATCTGCAGAATATGGACCCATTGCTAATATGCCCTTTTCTTTGGCTTCGTTAATAGCTGGAATAATAATTTCACTTTCCTCTGTCCCTAATAAGTCAGCATCACCAGCATGTGGATTTAAACCCAAAACTGCAATTTTAGGTTTGTTAATTGCAAAATCTTTAACCAAAGTTTCATTATAAAGCCTAAGTTTTTCAACTATCAATTCCCTTGATAAGCGGGAAGACACTTCTCTCAAAGGGATGTGATCGGTAACTACACCCATTTTCATTATTTCTGAAACCATTAACATCAAGTAGGAAGATGCGCCCGATTCTTTCATTAAATATTCAGAATGCCCGGGATATTTAAAAACATCAGATTGAATATTGCTCTTGTTAATAGGGGCGGTTACTAATGCATGAATTAACTTTTGTTTCAAAGCTTGCATGGCAGAATTTAAAGAATTGTATGCATACAAACCTGATGATTCTGTCGGTTTCCCGATTTCAATTTTTATTTCACTATCCACATTCCAATCACATAAAATATTCAATTTTCGTGAATTTAGTTGCTTTGGATCCCTGACAATTTCATAATTTAAATCCCTAATGTTCAAAACCTTAAGATAGTAATTGACTAGATTTTTACAACCAAAAACTAATGGGGTACAGTATTCATAAATTCTTGGATCAGAAAAAACGCGAAGAATAATTTCTGTACCAATACCATTAATGTCACCAACACTTATTCCAATTACAGGCTTTGAATTTCGTTTAGAATTATTCATTAATACTTATTTTTTTTAGAAAGTCAAAGATAAGCCGAACGCCTATGGCTGTCCCTCCTTTTGTAAAATATTTATAATCTTTTTGTATAAAAGCTGGCCCAGCTATGTCCAAATGTATCCAATTATAATCTGTAAATCTTTCCAGAAACTTAGCAGCAGTTATGGCTCCACCTTGTGGTCCTCCAATATTTTTGACATCAGCAATATCCGATTTAATTAATTCAGCATACTCTTCCCATATGGGAAATCTTACCAATCTCTCATAAACTGCTTCACCACTTTTGCTTAGTAAATTCTCATCTTCATCGCTATTGCTAAAGCTCACAATACCATATTTGCCAATTGCCATAGCTGAAGATCCTGTTAAAGTGGCTATATCAATAACCAATTGTGGATCGTAATTTTTGGCATATGCCAAGGCATCAGCCAGCAACATACGTCCTTCAGCATCGGTATTGAGCACTTCAACCGTTGAGCCATCATACATATTAATAACATCACCCGGATAATAAGCATTTTGACCCGGACGATTATCGGTTGCAGGAACTAACCCAACTACGTGTACATTAAAGTCGGATTTAGCTATTGCATACATAACACCCGCAACTGTGGCTGCACCGCTCATATCACATTTCATATGATCCATTGAATTAGCAGTTGGCTTCAAACTTAATCCACCTGTATCAAAAACAACTCCTTTACCAACCAAAACAATTGGTTTTTTATTGACTGGATTTTTCGGCTTCCATTCCATTATTGTAAAAGTAGGTGGATCCAAACTACCTCTGTTCACGGCCAATAAGCCACCCATTTTAAGGCTCTCAATTTTTGCTTTATTTAAAGTCTCCGTATAGAATCCTGAACTTTTACCTGCTTTTTCGATTCGATTGCTTAATTCAACAGCTGTCAGATTTGATCCCGGTTCATTTACCAAATCACGAGCCAGATAGACACCTTCTACCAGAGACAATAACTCATCTATATCTGTTTGACTAATAGCACTAAGCAAAACTTGAATTTGTAAATCAATCAAATCCTCTTTATCACTTTTGTATACCTCAAAAGTATAAGCCGACAACATGAAGCCTTCAATATAAGCCAGAATTAGGTTCTTATTATGTGGGAACCAAATACCTAATTCGTCAAACTTATATTTCTTTAAGGCATTAACTAATAAAGATCCCGCCACTCTAAACTTATCTATCAGTACAAAATCATCGCTCTTTTCTTTTATGAAGTGCAGAAAAATGCTTTGCGAAGCTCTGGGCAACCTGAATAGGTATATTTTCTTTTCTAAATAATTTGCAATAAAACTGGACTCTTCTGCACTAAGATCGATTGGAAGATCAAGTGAATAGTTATTTTCCTCATCCAGTTGAATAAGTAATACAACAGGTTTTGCCATTGTAAATTCACTTGATAAATGTATGCTGATACTCATTTTTTTTTGATGCAAAAATAAGAATTTAGATGATAGTTCAAGTTTATTGTTATTGATCTCATTAGAATTCTGAATTGCTCAGCTAGAATTGCTGAATAATTAAAAACAATTTTCTACTTAGGTTTGCACTTAAATATTGAATTGACATAAAAAATAACACATTGTATCATCAGAAAAAGAAATATTTAGGCCAGCACTTTTTGCATGAAAAAACTATAGCCAAAAAAGTAGCTGACAGTTTACAATTGATTGGCGACAAATACCATACGCTGCTTGAAATAGGACCAGGAGAAGGTAGTTTAACCCAATTTCTGATGGAATTAAATACAAATTTGCATTTGATTGAAATTGATACCGATTTGATTGCCAAATTAAAAGACAGTTTTCCAACACTTGCCGATAAGATATTTAATGTTGATTTTTTAAAATTGGATTTACGAAAAGAATACTCAGATCCGATTGGGATTATTGGAAATTATCCTTACAATATATCTTCACAAATATTAATCAAGGTAATTGAAAACCGTGATATCATTCCAGAAATGGTTGGTATGTTTCAAAAGGAAGTTGCTGAAAGAGTTACAGCCAAGCCAGGGTCGAAAACCTATGGAAGAATTAGCGTGATGGTTAATGCTTTTTTTCATACCGAATATCTTTTTACGGTGAGCAAAGGAGTATTTACACCTCCCCCAAAAGTAGAATCTGCGGTTATTCGCTTAACTCGGAAAGAAAATTTCAAACTAGATTGTAGGGAAAAACTTTTCACAACAATAGTAGCTGCAGCATTTAGCCAGCGCAGAAAAACGATCCGCAATGCAATCAAGCCATTTCTCAACAATCAGACGCTGGTTGCTGAAGAATATTTGCAAAATCGAGCTGAAAAACTGAGTGTTGAAGATTTTGTCAATATCACCAATAGTATCAGCAAAAACAGTTAAATCGCTTACTTTTATTTCTTTATAAGTTTAGCTTTATCAACCTAAGAAAAAACAATTTCTTTCTTAGATTTGCTTTGCCATGCAGGAAATTAACAAACAATATATTGAGCATATTCAAGAAATGCTTGAGAATAAGGATTCAGCTTCTATTATTGCCTTATTCAACGAAATCCATCCTGCGGACATTGCTGAAATAATTGAAGAGTTAAATATTCGGGATGCCCGCGAACTGTTCTCTTATTTGGTTGGCGATCTTGCTTCTGATGTGTTGGTGGAATTAGAGGATGACACACAACAAAAATTACTGTTAGATATTCCTGCATCAGAAATATATGAAAAATTCATTGAATCAATGGAATCGGATGATGCTGCCGATATTATCAATGAATTGCCAGAAGGTGTTCGGGAAGAAGTTGTGACCATACTGGCAAAAAGTTCAGAAGAAGATGCACAGGATGTCATCGAATTACTTGAATACGAAGAAGATTCAGCTGGTGGTTTGATGGCTAAGGAAATGATTCAGGTGCACATAAACGATACAGTATCCAAGTGTATTGCCCTAATTCAGGAAGCAAAAGAAGAAGTTGATGATATTTATGCTGTTTATGTTGTTGATGATGATGAAAAATTAAAAGGAATTATCCCTCTTAAAAATCTTGTTTTATTCCCTCCACGTACAAAGATTATTGACTTTTTTGAAGATGACGTAAAATACGTTACGGTTGATACAGAAGCCGAAGAAGTTGCTCAAATTATGCAACGCTACGATTTGGTTGTTCTACCGGTTATTGATCATGATGGTATTTTAGTTGGACGAATAACTATTGATGATGTTGTTGATTTTATAACTGAAGAAGCAGAGGAGGATTATCAATTAGCATCAGGTATTTCCGAAGATGTTGATCCGACCGATAAGGTTTGGATACTTTCACGAGCTCGTTTGCCCTGGTTGCTCTTGGGATTAGTCGGTGGTGTTGCTGCTTCAAAAGTAATTGGCACTCACGAAGAAACCATACGGATAAATCCAGAGATGGCATTTTTTATTCCCATTATTACAGCTATGGCCGGAAATGCTGGAATTCAATCTTCAGCTATAGTGGTTCAGGCATTGGCTGCTAATACCATGGGGAAATCCAGTTTTCTGGCGAAAATTTTAAAAGAATTTACAGTTTCAGTTATCAATGGATTAATATGTGGAATATTATTAATGGTTTATGGAATATTCTTTACTGACATGCTTCAAACGGCCCTAACAATCAGCATTTCTTTGCTTGTGGTTATCATGTTGGCTTCAACCTTAGGATTTGCAATTCCCTTATTATTGGATCGAATTAAAATCGATCCTGCCCTTGCCACCGGGCCTTTTATTACAACCACAAATGATTTAATTGGACTGGCTGTTTATTTTTATATTAGCCATTTGATGTATAGTTTCACTTTCTGATTTTCATGCAAAAAAGATTTCTAATAACTGAATCTGTTCCAGAATTTTTTAGTGATGGATTAATCAAATTTGGATTTGAGCTGGACATTAATACCCAAATTTCACAAGTAGAAATTGAAGAAACAATAAGTCAGTATGATGGTTTATTTATTCGTGGAAGAATAAAAGCCGATACTAAACTATTGGCAAGAGCAGCAAAATTAAAATATATACTTAGACCGGGATCAGGTTTGGATATTATCGACATTGCAAAAGCGGCCGAACAAAAAATCATCCTGATTAATTCCCCAGAAGGCAATCGCGATGCTGTTGCTGAACATGCCATCGGTATGTTATTATCTTTGCTAAATCACATTCCACAATCATTTGACGATCTTAAAAATAATAAATGGAGTAGAGTTGAATCTGCTGGAAGCGAGTTGATGTCCAAAACAATTGGTATTATTGGATTTGGCAATACAGGTGCAGCCTTCGCTAAAAAGCTTAGTGGATTTGATGTGAGGATATTGGCTTATGATAAGTTTATCAGCGGATTTGGAAATGATTTGATAACAGAAGTTGGTTTAAACCAAATGTATGCAGAAGCAGATATTGTGAGTTTTCATATTCCATTAACTTCTGAAAACACCTTTTTAGTAGATCATAAATATCTCGAAAGTTTTAAAAAAGACATTTATCTCATAAACACCAGTCGTGGCAAAATACTAAAATCCACCGACCTGATTGAGGCAATAACAAAAGGAAAAATTAAAGGAGCCTGTTTGGATGTGTTGGAAAATGAAAATTTGCCGACTTATAGTGCTGAAGAGAAAAGCCTACTAAATAAATTAATTTCAACTGGAAAAGTTATCATTACACCGCATATTGCAGGAAAAACCAAGGAATCTGAAGAAAAAATCCATTTGTATTTATTACATAAATTACACGAAATTTTGTCTTATTAATCACTGTATCATTATTTTACAACATCCAACGTATAGAACTAGCTATTTGAGCTCAAATACTCACCTATAAGACACACTTACTCACTTATTCTTGATTGTTAAAGCTCGTGGACTTACCTTTACTTAAAAAATAAGATAATAAAAGACTTTCGTTTTGATTTATTCATAGGTCTATATTACTTTTGAAGTTTTTGTAAAATTTGAAAATTGAGCCATATGTTTAGGAAACTTGCGTTTCTCGCTTTAGGCGTTATTTCACTTGCAACAGTGTCGTTTGCACAATCCTCTTACGGAACACTTGTTGGAAAAATAACTGATGCGCTTACTGGCGAAGAATTAATCGGTGCGAATGTGGTTGTAATCCTCGAGGGTAACCAAAAAGGAGGAGCATCAACCGACATCAATGGAGATTTCATCATCAAACCAATTCCTCCAGGTAAATACAATATTCATGCCTCTTACATTGGGTATAAGGATGTGATCATTACCGGATACCAGATTTTTTCAGGAAAATTATCCAAACAGGATATTAAACTGAATGTTAAAGCCAAGGAAGAAGACGAATTCGAATATATCGAGTACGTCAAACCATTGGTTGATGTTGAAGAAAGTAGTGGTAATCGACTGGGTAGGGATGAAATCAGAAAAGCACCCACCAGAAGTGTTGGAGAATTAGTTGAACTTACAGCTGGTGTCCAGGGCGGTAGTGTTAAAGGACAGAGAGCAGAAGGTACAGTGTATTTCATTGACGGAGTTCGTGTACGTGGTTTCTCAGGTGTTCCTCAAGGAATGATTGCTGAAATCAACACTATTACCGGTGGAATTTCTGCTGAATATGGTGACTTTACAGGTGGTGTTGTT
>JABINZ010000095.1 GCA_018698135.1 Bacteroidota bacterium | reverse complement strand
TTGACCAATATTCATCCCCTCAACTTTCGACTTATCCGTTAGCTTATGTTTTCCTGTATAAACATAATCAGTATCGATATGCGGATCAAAACTCTCGGGGTAGTTTTTTGCATAGGATTTCTCAAGCAATTCGTGTCGGGCAAAAGTAAGTCCATTACTTCCTATGCCACTGTTGTAAGTATCTTCGTAGGTACTTTGTCCACAGGATTCAAGCCCAACAATAACATCGCCATGTTGCGGATTAATGCTGATAACTTGATCTCTTTTTATACGTGCATAAGCAGTAAATCCGACATCAATTGTTCTAACTATGTCGCCTACATCAGCAGTTTCTCCGCCTGCCATATGCACCCTGACACCTAGGTCTGCCAGCTTATCAGCCAGTTTCTGTCCCCCTTCAATTAGGGTTTTAATAACATCACCACTAATCAGGTTTTTATTTCGACCAATTGTTGAAGAAAGTACAATATTATCGAACACACCAGCACAAGCCATATCATCCAGGTTCATCACAACTGCATCCTGAACAATTCCTTCCCAAACACTTAAATCGCCAGTTTCCTTCCAATAGAGGTATGCTAATGAGGTTTTTGTTCCTGCGGTATCGGCATGCATGAGCATTGCATAATCATCGTCATTAGTAGTATAATCTGGCAAAATCTTGCAAAAAGCGTTTGGATAAAGCCCTTTATCGATATTCTTAATTGCTTCGTGAACATCTTTTTTCTCAGCAGAAACTCCTCTTTTATCGTACTTCATGCTATTTCAATTTTGGATTATTATGATGACGATCGGAATCTCTTTTCGTCTTTTTATCAATGCTGTCTTTCAATGCTTGCGTGAGATCCACACCCGTTTGGTTGGCAATACAAATCAATACAAACAACACATCAGCCAACTCTTCGGATATTTTGCTGTCCTGCTCGCCTGTTTTAAATGATTGATCGCCATATTCTCTGGCCATTAACCTAGCTAGCTCTCCTACTTCCTCCATCAACACAGCCGTATTTGTTAATTCACTAAAATACCTGACTCCCTTTGTATTAATCCACTGGTGAACCAAATCCTGTGCTTCCTGAATTGTCATTTATTGCCTTTTAATCAATTATAAATCAGCATTTATCGATGTGCAATTTATTATTTTATTTTTTATAAACTCCTGTTAAGGAATATCAATTCGATGCAGAATTCTCCTTAGCAGGAATTAATTTCTTACCCCAAATACGAATGATGAAGTAAAGAACTAAAGCTGAAATCAGAAAACTCCAGATCGGTGAAAAACCGGTAACTGAAACCAATAAATAGCCAAACACAGAACTAATTATACCTACAGAAAGAGCATAAGGGAATTGAGTTCTAACATGTTCAATATGATTACATGATGAAGCCATAGAGCTCATGATGGTTGTGTCAGAAATAGGTGAACAATGATCGCCAAATACGGAGCCACCCAAAACAGCTGCAACCACTTGGTAGAAATAAGGCATTATATCCTCCTGTGGTAAGCCATTCATAAGCCCAGCTTTATAGATTACCGGAAGCATAATAGGATAGAGTATGGCCATTGACCCCCAACTTGTTCCAGTAGCAAAGGCTATTGCTGCAGCAATGATAAAAACCAATGCTGGCAAAAACTCAATCGCAATGTTTTTACCTAAAATTTCTGCTAAAAAAGAAGCTGTATGCAATTCTTCAGTTAACATGCCCAATGTCCAGGCTAATATCAGGATAATCATGGCTATTAGCATAGTTTTAAACCCATCGATAACAGCACTTATTGACTCGGACAGTTTTATGTTTCGTCTGTACAAGCTAAAAACTAAAGCTGATAAAACACCATAAAGAGAAGCCCACAGCATAGCTTTGTAAGGATCTCCATTACCAATAATTGAGATTAGTCGGATAAAGGAATTGGAACCAAGCTGATTCACATCAACTGATTTGCTACCTAAATAATACAATGAAGCAAAAGCGACTACAATTAATCCAGAAATGGGTATGATTGAATCTGCAATTGACGTCTTAAATTTTTTAGATTGGTCAAGATTATCAATTTTGGAGGCATTATCATGCTTTTTCAAATGCAAATCAAAATCTCGCTGTGCCAAACGCTCTGATTTTAGCATAGGACCAAAATCCCTTCCTGTTTGTATTAATATAAAAATGAAAAATAAAGTTAAAATTGGATAAAATGCATAACCTAAGGAATTCAATAGTACTACATAGGGATTTTCATTAATCCCTAACTGAACCACCGAATCACTTATATAGTTTAACTGGGCTCCAATCCATGTGGTTATTAAGGCAATTGCTGCTACCGGAGCAGCTGTACTGTCAACAATGTAGGCTAGTTTCTGTCGAGAGATTTTATATTTATCTGTAATAACTCTGGCAGCATTTCCGACTATAAGTGTATTCGCATAATCATCAAAAAAAATGAGTATCCCTAAAAACCAGGTCGTCATCAAAGTTGCTTTTCTTGTTTTTATCAGTTTAATGATTTTTTGAATAAGAAAATGAATTGACCCATTTTTAATCAACAAGGAAACCATGCCTCCTATTAACATGGAAAAAACAACAACCGATATTTTACTGCTGTCAGTTAACACCCTTATTATGTATGTGTCAATAAAAACCAAAGGTGCTTTCACATAACTTATCGGATCATCAAGTCCCAA
Organism: Bacteroidota bacterium; assembly: GCA_018698135.1. Lineage (NCBI taxonomy): Bacteria > Pseudomonadati > Bacteroidota > Bacteroidota bacterium. The sequence continues at coordinate 989 of JABINZ010000095.1, read as the reverse complement.
TAAAAATACAATGCCCATTAACACACCTAATACCAGAGCAGTTATAACTTCTTTAAAAGCAATAGCCAAAATAATGGCCAATAAAGGTGGAATTATACTCAATAATGAAGGCCATTTCCGAATAGAAAAAGCAGTTTTTACCTCACTTATTTCAGGGATTTGCAAATGGTATTCCTTCGTTTTGGGGGGAAGCATTTTATATGCTACTCCATTATCAAACTGAAGAAATTCAGTTTGACCATTTAAAATAATTTGCAAATTCATTTTTGAGCCAGATATGGTTTGCTCATCTTCATCTAATAAATAGATACTGAGCTTAACTTCCTGATCAGCAATAATGTTTTGTTTACATTCAATTCGATAAGCATTGGTATCCAGATCGACAGCAAATAGCTGTAATGTCATCAAAAAAAGAAAGGTAGAAAAGATCAAATATCGGTAATGCTGAATGGTCATTTTCACTATTTGTTCCTCAAAAATAGATCAAAAAAAATCCCCCCCGAATAATCGGAGAGGATTTTTATACATAATATTTAATTATCTATTTAGCTAAAGTCACTTTCTGAACAGTACTTGCTTCATCAGTTTGAACTTGTACAAAATAAACACCATCTGCAAAGGCTCCTAAATCTACCTTGAACATACCTCCCTGGGTATTGCTCTTAGTAATGATCTCTAATTCATCGCCTAACATATTGCTTACTTTGATCAGTAAATTCTCTGATTGTGGCAATTCAACACTGATGTAGAACTCACCCTTAGTTGGGTTAGGATACATCTCGATATATTGTGCTAAACCACTTTCTTCAACACCATTCCAAGAACATTCCTGTACATTAACAAAACGAACTACTTCATCTGCTTTGTTACCTGAAATATCTTCAGTATTGTAAATAATGGTATAGAATCCCCAATACTTATTCACCATATAGTCTGAGAAATATGTTCCATCAGCATCATCGTCTAACATTAAACCTGTGTCATAATTG
>JABINZ010000094.1 GCA_018698135.1 Bacteroidota bacterium | reverse complement strand
GTTCGTTTTAAGATATATACACACCTAACGATTTTATTGAAAGAGTATCAATCTATAAAGGTGACTTGGGTGAGATAGAATTAGATTTTGGAGAAGATATATTAAAGAGAAACATCAATAAATGTCCGAAATGCAATGAATACAAGGGAGTTTATTCCTGTTGCTTTATGGGATTAGATTTACACTTTTATCTTAATCGATATTAATACTATATTTCATTTATGTCTAAAAATGGTAAAACGGCATACCATATACCACCATTTTTATAACCTATATGATATACTTTTTTCACTGGTATAACAATACCAAAATATTCACAATCTTCTGGATTATTTACACCAAAATCAATATGATTCCCTTCACTATCTCTATTCCATGCATGTGCTACTTTTCGTTCATTATTTTTAACTCGTACATACCCTTCTACATAATCAAAACCTTTCCCCATCTGAATTGCAGCTACAGAGTAACATTTCCCAGATTTAAATTTTCTACCCTTTTTTATCCCTTTAGCAACTTGGAAGTATTCGCCATGATTATTAAGAATATTATCAATTTCTGTTAAAACTGCTGAGTTTAATACATTCGCCTCATCATTGGTTTTAATGTCTTTAGCACTTAACTCAATTATTCTTAATTGGTTTTCATTGTATTGTATCATCCCTTAATTTACATTTTAAAGATAAAGCAATATACAGTTAAAGTTTTATCACGGATTTCGTAATCGAAAATTGGTATTAAGTTTTTTAAATAATAACTCATTTATTTTACATATTCATCAATAGATTTATAGACTCCCTGTACTTCATCTTTATCCTTTCTAACACCAGCTTCCCGTAGCAAATACCCTGACTTCCTACGCCTCTTTTTGTCTTTAGCTCCATACGGTCTGCCAAGCTTCTTTCCTTGCTCTTTAGCTCTTCTAAGCCCTTCCTTTGTACGTTCAGAAATTAAGGCTCTCTCGAACTCTGCAAACGCACTTAGAATCTGAAAATGCAACTTACCGGTTGCAGTACTGAAATCCAGATTCTCAGAAATTGAGATAAAGTTGATTCCTTTATTGATTAGTTCATTTATTTCTAGGAGTAACTCGGTAGATGATCTAGCCCACCGGTCAAGTCGATAAACAATTACTGAAGTATAATCACCCTTACGAAGCTTTTGAAGAAGGGCTTGCTTGACTGGTCGTGTTTTTCGGGTACTCATCACTTCTTCGTAAATATCATACTCATAGCCTTTTGTTTTGGCATATTCGATCAAGCGTATCTTTTGATTCTCCGTTGTCTGATCTTGGGTTGATACCCTGTTGTATAGTGCAATCTTCATTTGTTTCGAATTAATAATAAAACAACCATTGTTGCTGTAAATACGACCATCCCAACAATATTAGTAATGCTTATTTCATCGGTTACTTCTGGAATGTTTGAATATCCTGCATTTATCTGTCCCATAGCTGTATATTTATAAATTTACTCGAAAACTATTAACCATTACATGTTCCAAGTCACTCAATGACTCAATAACAATAGACTTCTTTTTGTTGAACCTGTCTACATAGTGAATCCGCTTGCCAATTATTTTGGGTAAAAGCTGTGAATAATATTGATTAGTAATAAGAGGGTGAGAAATGCTATCTGTAATATTTGACTTTACTTTTTTTTCAAGAAATCTAATCATCTCATCAGGGAAATTGATTTTTGTGATTTCCATCCCGATAAGACCAAAATTAGCGTTTGCTTCCAATAGATATGTTGTTTTTCCATTTTTGATTAAATCAATGCCACAAAAATTTAGACCTAGAACTTTTGCACACTTGATGCATAGTGCTTTATCAGTTTCACTGAGGCTAATTGATTTCCCTTTGCCATTTAACGTCAAATTACTACGAAATTCATCACGCCCCTGAGCTGTTCTTTGATAAGCTGCCACAACCTTTTCACCTATTACAACAGCCCTTATATCAGAATTATTTGCATATATAAATTCTTGAAGAATGAACGGCTTTCTCAGTTTTGTAAAAGATTGCAAAGTTGATTTCAAAGAAATCATGCTTTCCAATATGGACACACCTGAACCACCGCTCCCGTGAATGAACTTTATTATCACGGGTAGCCCTAACTGGCTCACAATATATTTTACATCTCTAACCTGATCTCCCATAATAGTTTTAGGTGTGCGTATCCCATTATTACTGGCTATCTGAAGAGTCTTCATTTTGTCATAGGAATTAAGTAAACCTGTACCACTAATGGGACTAAATACACCCATATTTCCAATGTGCTGAATCACCTTTGCTCCAAATGGCACGTTTGAGCCAATTCGAGGAAGTATCGCATCACCAATAGAAGCTTTTGATAATTTAGAGGTCTTGTTATTCTTGGTGTAGTAAATAGAGTCAAAGCCTTTCTCATTATTCGAAATAACAATTTTGATATTATCAAGAATTAGAATTGGCGCTTTGTGTCCTCTATTGATAATACTATTCTGAATCTGCTTTACAGCCTTGCAATTAGGGCTATTGGTTAAAATACTAATCTTCATGGTTTGTAATTGATTGATTATCAAATTTCTCTGGCACTCGATCCTTCAATATTTCGGAGGAAGGCTTAATCGCTCTCATTATTTTTCTCATACGTTGTAATCGACTGATTATTAAAATAAACCAGCACTCCAATAATAATGGCAGCACTCGCAATAATGGTCAAGTTCAGTTTACTCTTTAGACTCGCTTTTTCGGTTCTTAGCTGATCTATTTCTGCTTGAGCAACGGTAATGTTTTTAGGTAAGTCTTTTAGAATACCTAAGTCAAATGGGTTAACTATCTGCATGGCGGAATATTTTATATTTGTCTCTTTCAATCTGGGCAATCGCAAACTCGTAAATGCACGGTATCGACTTCCCTTCATACATCACTGCATGGGTATAAATGTTGAAGTTATATCCCAGTGCAAGTAGCCAATCTTTGCTTTTGACAGCTTCTTTATTGCTCCCTAATATCCCAGACAGAATAGTTCGGTTCTTGTCCAATGGTTGATCGAACTTCTTTTTAGCTGCTCGTTTTTTACGTGCTTTCAAGTTATTGTACTTGATTTGATTTCTCCTTGATGCAAATTTCTGATTTGTCCTTTGAGGATAAAAAGTTTCTTGTGTTAAGGGGTCTGTATAAACCATATCAGTAATGTTTTTTCAAACATACATCATTATATGCCCGAAAACAAGCCTTAAGCACTGGTAATCAATCG
>JABINZ010000093.1 GCA_018698135.1 Bacteroidota bacterium | reverse complement strand
ATTTATTGAAGGACATGGTGAATTAGATAAAGACCAAACTCAAGATATTTACAATACTTTATCTGAGTTTTATGAGGTCAAACGCATTCATCTACCCTCTTTTAAAGTGGGCATTTTAGATGATTTTGATTTGGCTATTGTAGCCAAGCCCGATTCACAATTCAATGATTTGGAAAAATACAAATTGGATCAATTCATTGTTAAAGGTGGACGTGTTTTGTGGTTAGTGGAAAGCCTCATGGCCAATATGGATAGTTTAGCTACAAATGGAGGTGTTACTACAACCCTCGATTATGACCTGAATCTGAAAGATTTGTTCTTCCATTATGGTATCCGCCTGAATTACAATCTGGTTCAGGACATCCAATGTCATTTGATTCCTGTACTGGTTAATCAGGGAGCTCCCCAGCAAGATTTCCGCCCCTGGATTTATTTTCCGGTTGTATTTCCGGTAACAAACCATCCGATTGTAAATAATCTCAATGCCTGCCTTTTTCAGTTTGCATCATCCATCGATACGATTGCAAATAAAAGTATTCGCAAAACTGTTTTATTAAGCAGTTCGGCTCAATCGCGCATGGTTTATAACCCAGCCCGCATTAGTCTGGCCGATGTGAATACAAACCCTGATGAACAATTATTTAATAAAGGACCGCAGATTTTAAGTGTATTAATTGAGGGATCTTTTAATTCATTTTTCAAGGATTATTTGTCACCCTCCACATTAAAATCAGGGAATTATGGGACATTTCAAGAAAATGGGATTCCAACTAAAATGATATTTATTTCGGATGGAGATGTGATCGCAAATCAGCAGAGTCGTGTTCGCGATCAATATTTTCCTTTGGGATATGATCGTTTTACAAAACAAACCTTTGGCAATAAAAACCTGATACTTAATGCTGTTGATTATTTATTGGATGATTCCGGATTAATGCAATTACGCAGCAAGCAATTCAAATTACGCCTATTGGATAAATCAAAATCGACCAATGACAAACTCAAATGGCAAATAATAAACATGCTGCTTCCAATCATTTTCATCCTGCTTTTTGGATTGTTATTTGCCTATATCAGGAAAACTAAATACGCAAAATAGCCTGTTAAAATCATTTATTTAATTAGGAATGAGGAAAAGAAAAAACATCATCAATCTGACGCTTTTTATTATTTTATTTTTGGCAAGCATTTATATTCTTGTTCAAAATAAAAACAGTAGTTCAACAGTACAACCAAATGATTTTGCTATTGACGATACAGCCTCTATTCGTAAAATATTTATAGCAGACATGAAAGGCGAATCGGTTATCCTGACAAAATCAAAAAATAATTGGTTGGTAAATGATGAATTTGCCATTAATCAAAGCAGGATTGAACTGCTTTTAGATGTTGTTAAGCGCCTTGAAGTAAAAAACCCCACTCCCGAAAATGCCCGGAACAACGTTATAACCGAAATGGCTGCAGGAGCAATCAAAGTTGAATTTTATAAAAGAAGTAAGAAAGCTTTCAAAGTATTGTATATCGGTGGGCCAACTCAAAACAATTTAGGAACCTATATGGCGCTTGAAAACAAGGACAAGGAACCTTATGTAGTCCATCTCCCCGGATTCAATGGCTATCTATCGGAAGGTTATTTCTTTACGGATGTGAATGAATGGAGAACCAAAGAAGTATTCAATTATAAAGCAACAGCCATACGGGAAATTGGTGTAGAATATTTGGGTGATGGTGACAGTTCTTTCAAGCTACGGGTAATTTCTCCGAATGAATTTAAACTAGTTCAATTGTCAACAAACGAAGAAATTGATTTAAATGAACAGAAAGCCAAGGCATTTGTACAAGGTTTTTCAAAATTACATTTTCTGGCTATCGATACTGATATTAGTGATTTCAGAAAAGATTCCATCTTAAATGCCAAGCCAATAATTACGATTTATGTACGAAATCTTCAGAACCAAAAAAAAACATTGAATCTATATTATCGACCTACAGATATTCGCACCAGAGTTGAATTATTCCCGGGTGTTGATAAAGAATATTTCCTTGCCACAGCAAGTGATCGGGAAGAAGATTTAGTGATCATGCAACGACTGGTTTTAGATCGAATTATGTGGAAAACTGAGGATTTCAAAATCGAAAAATAAACTATCTTTGCATCAGCACTACTAAACATTTAACAAATATTTATAATTATACTCTGATATGAAATTCATAGCATCTACAGGAACTTTACTTAAGCAACTTCAAATAATTAACGGAGTTATCAGTTCCAAAGTGGTCATTCCTATTTTGGAATATTTTCTTTTTGAAGTTGATAACGAAAAACTAAGAATTGTTGGAACTGATTTGGAAGTATCCATACAAGGTTCCATACCTGTTGAATCAAAAGAAGCAGGTAAGATTGCGATTCCAGCTAAGATGATAATCGACATTCTTAAAACCTTACCTGAGCAACCTATTACCTTCACCATTAACGAAGACAATAATTCTATTGAGCTGAAATCAGACAATGGTAAATATAAAATTACAGGAGAAGTTGCAGAAGATTTTCCAAAGTTCCCTGTATTAGAAGATGCTACCGAGTTTAAATTGTCTTCTTCTATCATGCAAGATGCAATTAACAATACATTTTTTGCTGTTGGAAACGATGAACTGAAACCAGCATTAACAGGTCTGTTTATTGATATGGGAAGTGATGATATCACTTTTGTATCAACCGATGGTAACAAACTGGTCAAATTCAAAAAAAGCAATATTGGCATCGATCAGCCTACTTCCTTCATTCTTCCTCGCAAAGCTTTGAATGTTTTAAAAGCATCCAATATGGGTAGCGATGAGGACGAGATTGAAGTACAATTCAATAAAGTAAATGCCTTGTTTAAGTTTCAGGATACGACTATTGTATGTCGTTTAATTGACGAGCGCTTTCCTGATTACAATTCAGCTATTCCTGTTGAATTACCAAACCGCATGACCATTAACCGTCACGATTTAATCGATTCATTAAAGCGTATCCAGATTTTCGCCAATAAAACCACCTATCAAGTCAGGTTTAACATAACTGGCAATGAACTTCAATTGACCTCACAAGATTTGGATTATGCCAATGAGGCACATGAACGTTTAAGCTGTGAATATGCAGGAGAAGATATGGAAATCGGATTTAGTGCACGTTTCCTAATTGAAATGCTGAGTAGTGCTGATTCTGATGAGATTGTTCTTTCGTTGACAGCGCATAACCGTCCGGGCACGATTACTCCAGCCACACACGCTGATGATGAAGAACTGATCATGCTTTTAATGCCCATCGTTATAAAATTCAACTAGAAACAAGAATATATTAATGACATCCTTCCTGATAAAAAACATCCAACTTGTTGATTCGGGAAGGATTTTTTATGCGGATCTTTTAACAAAGAACGACCGTATTGAAAAAATAGCCCCATTAATTTCAACACTAAAATCTGATTTTATTGAGATAAATGGGGAAGGAAAAATAATGATTCCCGGTGCTATTGATGTGCATGTTCATTTTCGCGAGCCCGGTTTAACGCATAAAGCAGATATATTTTCAGAGTCAAGAGCAGCTGTTGCAGGTGGTATTACCTCCTATATTGAAATGCCTAATACCAAACCCAAAACGACCAATATTGAGGCATTGAAAGCAAAATTTGATTTAGCACAAAAAAACTCCATTGCCAATTATTCATTTTACATGGGAGCCACCAATACCAATTGGGATGAACTCATAAAAGCTTTGGAAATTGCTAGTCCGGGTATCAAAGTATTTCTGGGAGCATCAACAGGAAATATGCTGGTTGATGATCAGCACATGTTGGAACGGATTTTCAAAGATTTCCCTGGAATAATCATGGTGCATTCAGAAGATGAAGCGATTATTAATGCCAACTTAGCTAAGGCAAAGAAGAAATTTGGGGCTCAAATTCCTTTTGAAATGCATGCGGATATTCGTTCTGCTGACGCTTGTTACAAAGCCACTCACGAAGCCATAAACTGGGCTGAAAAATACAATTCCAGATTGCATATTGCCCATTTATCAACAGAAGATGAAATTCAATTATTGAACAAGAGTATAGATCTGAAAAACAAACGGATTACATCCGAAGTTTGTTCTCATCATTTATGGTTCGATAAAAACGACTATAGCGAGCATAAGGGAGAAATCAAGTGCAATCCATCTATTAAGGAAGAAAAACACAAAGAGGCCTTGCTAAAAGCTGCATTAAACGGAACCATTGACCTGATTTCATCCGACCATGCACCCCATACAAAAGAAGAGAAAAATAATTTGTACAGCTCCTGCCCTTCAGGCATACCCTTGGTTCAGCATTCGCTCTTAATGATGCTTGATTTTTGGAAAAATGATAAAATTTCGCTCGAAAGCATTGTTGACAAAATGTGCCATAATCCAGCAATTTCTTACAATATTCAAGAAAGAGGCTTTTTAAAAGAAGGCTATAAAGCTGATTTGACTATCATTGATCCTGAAGAGCCTACTTTGGTTGGAGCTGAGAATATTCTCTATAAATGTGGATGGTCGCCATTCGAAGGTTACAGTTTTCAAAATAGCATTGCACAAACATTTGTCAATGGTCACATGGCTTATTCTGCAGGTGGTATTTTTGAAGGGACTAATGGGGAGAAGCTACAATTTGAATAGCATAGGTGAATTTTAATTCCCAGATAATTTAATATTTTCATATCTTCGATTATTCTTTACATAAATCGAAAATCAAATGAAAAAAACAATAACTCTCTCCCTGCTATTTCTTCTGATAACCACCATTCACGCTCATTCACAAAGCTTATCAGGCTCCTACGAAATTGGAACTACAAATGCTGATTATACAACTATAACAAATGCAGTATCTGCTCTCGATTCACACGGCATTTCAGGGCCAGTGGTTTTTAATATTCAGAATGGAAGCTATAACGAGCAAGTTGAAATTAAGAATATCGCTGGCACATCTTATACTAATACAATAACTTTTCAATCAAAAAGTGGGGATAGCTCAAAAGTTCTAATTCATTTCAGTGGGAATAGTTATAATAATTATGTGTTTTATATAAACGGTGGAGATAACTTGATTATTAAAAACCTAACATTTAAAGCTGAACATGATTTATATGGACGAATTATTTCATTTGATAGAAAGTCAGAATCAATAGAGTTGATGAATAATGCATTTTATGGATATTATAAACCCACACAAAATATTCATGATGATTATAGTAGCTTAATTTTTTGTTATGGATTTGATTTAACAGACACCATCCGGGATATTGTTATCAAAAACAATCTATTCAGATATGGTACAAATGCTATAGACCTGAACTTTAATACAAACATTCATTGTAACAATCTATTAATTGAAGGCAATTCAGTTGATTCGTTTTACCTAAGCGGAATCGGCACTGCTCGTGTAAATAATGTAACCATAAGAGATAATCATGTTACTAATACGGATACAAGTATAGAAAGTCTTTATGGAATTAGTGTTGGTACGGCAGCGAATGGATTAAACATTGAGAAAAACACCATTTTTATCAATAACAAATATTGTATTGGCTTAGGTGTTAGTTTCACTGGCAGTTCAAGGAGGGTGTAAATTAAACTCTGTCCAAAATCGTAAATTTGATTATGGATCAGAACTATTTAGACAATTTAGAAGAAAAAGCGCTAGAACAGTTTAAGAGTGGGAAGTCGCTTTTTGGAAAAGATGGAGCGTTTGCTCCATT